>DATHVN010000090.1 GCA_035461305.1 Euzebyales bacterium
GGCACGGCGGCATCGTGGAGGAACATGGCCCGGTTGAGCGGTTGGGACATGATGAGCCAGTTGAAATGCGTCGCAGCGACGAGCGGGTCGTCGCAGTACAGCAGACCGCGAGCGGTCAGACGCTCGAAGGTCTCAGCAAGCGCGTTGATGATGCGTCCAGGTCCCTGCTCGTAGAAGGCGAGCCCGAGTTCGGGGAACCGGTCGACCTCGCTGATCACCAGGCGCCGTACACGAATGATCCGCGGCTGCATGACGAGCGCGAGCTCACTTCGGGCGAGATCTCGTAGGTCAGCAGCGACATCGCCAGTGTCCCGTAGGCGCTGCACCTTCCCGTGCACAGGGTCGCTCACGGCCTTGACCGTGGCGACGACAACCTCGACGAAGAGTCGGTCCTTGTCGGAGAAGTGCGCGTACAGTGCGCCTCGACACGCCAGCGGCTGCGGCGATCTCGTCCATGCTTGTTCCGAGGAACCCGGTGTCGAGGCATGCCGCGGTAGCGGCGTCGGCAATCGCCTGCCGCTTGCGCTGTGAGCGTCCCTGTCGCCCAGCCGCGACCGCACGGTCTCAACGCTACGCGGAGGTGCCACTTCGGCGTCTCGACGTTGGCGGCAACGTTGAATACTACACCGTGCAGTTTACATGACAGGAGGGAGCGTGTCGTTCACGGAGGAAGAGATCGAGTACCTGCGGTCCCAGCCACTGGCCAGGCTCGCCACAGTGGCACCTGGCGGCCAGCCGGACGTGACCCCCGGTTGCCTTCGAGTTCGACGGCACCCACTTCTGGATCGGCGGCGGGGACACCGTCCTGGCAACCCGCAAAGTCCGAAACGTGCAGCACGGCCACGCCACCGTCGCACTCGTCGTTGACGACCTGGTGTCGTTCGACCCGTTCATCGCACGAGGCATCAGGGTCTACGGCACCGCCGAGCAACCGATCGAGCGTGTCGGGATGGTTGGACCTGGCCGCTACATGCGCATCACTCCTACCGTGTCATGGAGTTGGAACATGCAGGGCGAGCCAGTCGGCGAGACGTGGTACCGCTCCCGTAAGGCCGTTCACACCGTCGCCTGATCTGGGCCGCAACTCCTGGTTGCGTCTTCCCTTGGCGACGTGCGCACGGACGTGACGAGGACCGCACAACACGCTGTGGTCCGGCCGGCCCCTGAGCATGCCGAGGGCGGGTTGCAGCCTGGCCACCGCCGGACTCACCACGTGGGCGCCTTCTCCACCGCCACGGCCGCGGGCAGCTCGGGCAGCCCGGCCCGCAACAGCCCACGGCATCGACGATGCCGACGCCGTAGTCGCCGCCCCACCCGTTGCCGACCCAAACCGGACGGCACCCGGTGACCCCCGCTGCGCAGCAACGTCAGGAACGCGTCCTGCACCCGTGCGGCACCGTACTGCCCCGCGGACACGGTCGGGTCCGTGATGGGCCAGCCACAGCGCCGCGACCCCGGCCAGGACGAGACCGCGAACGACGTGCCGCGGCGGCAGTTCCCACGCCACCTGCGCACCGACAGCATCAAGCGCCAGGTCACCTCAGACGAGCACGCCAGGTCGATCACACCCCACCCGCATCCGCTCGCAAGTGACGCCCCCATCACGACGTCGCGGCCGAACGCGCTCGACCGCAGATCCGGCTCGACCACGCCGGACTCCCGAGCCAACCTCATGGCGGGGTCATACGCGACGCGGCTGAGGCCGTTGCTCGGTACAGATGGAACTGTGCCGCTCACCGCCCACCACGGCGCCAACACGTCCGGTGCAACGGTCCCCGAACAGCCGCGCCGCAACCCTCAACCTCGCCGACCGCGGTCCACATACCCAGACGGCGACGCACACCATCGGTCAGCATCTCACCCTGCGCCTGCCGCGCAACGCCCGCGGGCAACCCCACCAGCAACCGGAGCGAGCCCACAGACCGATCACCTAGCCGCACCGTCACATCCTCCACGCCCACCGTCGAACCACGATGGCATTCGTGGCCGACGCCTGCTCGCGCGCGTTTCGGCTGGTCCGGGGGCACACCAGCGTCGGGCGTTGTGGGCGCGGGCGCACAGCCGTCGATGCTGGTCAAGCCGTGACGACCGACGGGCGACCGGGAGAATGCTGCGTTCGCGTGCGGCGGTTGTGCCAGGCTCTCGGCCATCGCAGCGGTGACGGATCGTCACGGGTAGCGGAAAGACCGCCGGATGTCTCCGTGCGGGTCGACGAGGAAGGCAGCGCCGCCGATCGCGGTCTGGTCGTCGGTGGGATCGAGGAACCGCTCGCTGGTCGCACCCCAGTAGTGGGTCCGCCCGCTCCGGGTGCCGCTTCCGGAGCGCAGGATCAGCCTCCTGCCCGGCGGGACCCTGGTGCCGCTGGGGAACACGTAGCGGTCCGGACTGGCGTTGCGGACCCACCACCCCCCGAGCCGCAGCGTCTCGTCATCAAGGTTCGTGATGGTCACGGACTCAGCGCTCAGGTCGCCGACGAAGTTCACCCGCAGTTGGATCTGGATCCCTGCCTGTGGCCCGCTCCCGCACGCGTTCTTGTCCCAGATCCGTCGACCCAGCGCCTTTCTGCTGTCCTCGATCCTGCGGTACTCGCTGTTGCGCCCCCATTCGTCGGTGAGCGCGGAGGCATTGGCGAGGCTCGACCCAACCAGCCGATTGGCGAGGTTCTTGAAGCTGCCGTCCGGTTGTCGCGCGTAGACGGTGCGGCGCATCCGGTCGCGACTGTGGCTTGCGACGTCAATCGCGTACAACCGCGTGACGCGGCCGAGGGTCAGGGCCCTCGCACGCGCGGTTGCCGCCGCCGCGTGGCACTCGCCGATCTCGTTGGCATTGACGCCGGTCAGCCGCACCTTCCTCGGCCTGTTCGTCCCGTCCCCCCAGATGTCGACCCTGATCGTATCCCCGTCGACGATGCCGACGGTGCGCCCCCGCTCCTGGAGCGTCTCGCCGATGCCGGATGCCGGCTGCGCGACTCCCAGCAGCGCAGCCGATACGCAGACCAACAGACCTGCACGCAACGATGCCCCCACCGCTCACCCCGCCTGTGCTGTCTCCGCACCGTGGTTACGTTCTACACAGCGCGGAACCGGACGTCACCTGTTTCTTGGCTACGCTGGCCACCGTCCGGGTGTGCGTCATCGGGGGGGATTCGCTGCGAACCGGCCACGCCGTCGCCTGCGCCGCGACACGAGGTGCCGGGTGCCGGGGACGGGACATCTCCGCCCATGACACAATCGCGGCCCGCCGGTGACGTCGCCGGGCCCGTGGCGGCCACGGGGTCGCCATCCGGATCGTCCTACGTATTCGTGAGCCCGTCCATGGACACCGCACGCCGCCTGAACCTTGTGCTGCTCGTCGCGCTGCTCGCCGCCGCGTGCGGGTGCGCCGTGCTCGATCGCACGCCCGATCCGCAGCCGGTCGCCAAGGCGTTCGCGTCTGACCTGCGCAACGGCCGCGTCGACGGAGCGGACCTGGTGCGTCCCGGCGACGCCGACGCCGCCGTCGAGATGCTGGCCGATGTCACCGACGAGCTCACCACATCGCCGTCGGTTGGCGTGATCGGTCCGGTCGAGGTCATCGAGAGCACCTCCGTCGACGGCACCGCAACCCGCGCACTGGCTCACCTGCGCATCTCGTGGGAACTGCCGACCGGGACGTGGGCGTACGACGCACGACTCCCGTTGCTCCTCGTCGACAACGGGTGGAAGGTCGACTGGAGCTCCACCATCGTGCACCCTCGGCTCGGTGATGGCCGGGCACTGCGCCTGCGGACGACGGCACCGGCACGCGGGCCGATCCTGTCGGCCGATGGCCGGCCACTGTTCAGGCGGCGGCCGGTCGTCACCGTGTACGTCCAGCCCCGCCGGATGCGCAGCGCGGAGCAGGTGGCGCGGGCGGCCCACCGGATTCTGGGCGTCGATCGCGCGTCGTTGCAGGTGCGGGTCGACGACGCCGACCCCGACGAGCTGGTCGAGGTCATCACGCTGCGCATGGACGACTACGCACCGCTGCGCGCCACGCTGCAGCCGGTGCCCGGTCTGGTCTTCCGACGTGGCGACCTGCCGCTGACCCCCGACCGGGCCTTCGCCCGCTCCGTGCTCGGCCGGGTCGGGCCTGCGACCGCCGAGGTGCTCGAGGAGGCGGGCTTCGGGTTCGACGCCGCCGACACGCTCGGGCTATGGGGGCTCCAGCGGCGGTTCCAGCGGGCGCTCGCCGGGACGCCCGGCGTCAAGGTCGAGGTCGTCGAGGTCGGCGGAGAACCCGTCCAGACGCCGCACCGGACGCGACCGGAGGACGGGGAGGCCCTGCGGACCACGCTGGACCCATCGGTCCAGCGTGCGGCAGACCACGCGCTGTCCACCGTCGGCGGGCCCTCGGCGCTGGTCGCGCTGCGCGCGTCGACCGGCGAGGTCCTTGCGGTCGCCAACGGTCCCGACGGCGGATCCGAGAACCGGGCGTTCACCGGCCGGTACCCGCCCGGATCGACGTTCAAGGTCGTGTCGGGCGCGGCGCTGCTGGTCGGCGGCATGGAGCCGGGCACGCGGGTGCACTGTCCGCGCTCGGCGACCGTCGGCGGGCGCACGTTCACCAACGCCGGCGGGTTCGCGCTGGGCACGACGACCCTGCGAGGCGCGTTCGTTCGGTCGTGCAACACCGCCTTCGTCCAGCTCGCCGACGGGCTTGATGACGGCGCGATCATGACGACAGCCGACGTGCTGGGCTTCGGTGGGACGTGGTACTCCGGCATCGACGCCTACACCGGGCAGGTGCCGGCTCCCGAGGACGACGTCGAACGCGCCGCGACGACGATCGGACAGGCCCGTGTGCTCGTGAGCCCCCTCGTCATGGCCTCGGTCGCCGCGGCGGTTCAGGACGGCACCTGGCGGCCACCGACGCTGCTACCCGACCACGCCGCACCCGGCGACACCCCGCCCGCGCTCGACCCGTACGTCCTGCCGACCATGCGCCGGATGATGCGCGGCGTCGTGACCGACGGTACCGGCCGGGCGCTGGCGAGCGTGCCGGGTCCACCGGTCCGCGCCAAGACCGGGACGGCGGAGTACGGCTCGGCGGATCCACCGCGCACCCACGCGTGGGTCATCGCGGCACGCGCCGACGTCGCCGTGGCGGTGCTCGTTGAGGACGGCGGCGGTGGCGCCGAGGTCGCGGCGCCGGTGGCGGCACGGTTCTTCCGCTCGCTGTAGGACACCCCGTTCAGGCTGCGGCCCAGCACCAGCGGCTGCTAGCGTGCGCCGCCATGCAGCCACCCGAGCGGTTCACGACCGAGCGTCTGCACCTACGACCCGTGACCGTCGCCGACGCCGACGCGTTGTTCGACGTCTACGCCGGCGACCCCCAGGCGACCCGCCACCTCTCGTGGCGCACCCACCAAGGCGTCTCCGAGACCCGCGAGTTCCTTGCGGGTGCGCAGGCCAGCTGGCACGAGGGCACCGAGTGGGTCTGGGTGCTGCTCGTGCGCCCCGAGGATCGACCGGTCGGTGCGATCAGCGCCGCCAACACCCCCCACGGCATCGAGATCGGCTACGTCCTGGGACCGCAGTGGTGGGGACACGGCCTGATGTCCGAGGCGCTCGAGCAGATCCTCGGTTGGTTCCGCTCACAGCCTGACGTCCACCGCGTCTGGGCCTACTGTGCTGTCGATCACGTGCGCTCGGCACGGGTCCTCCAGCGGTCAGGTATGACGTATGAGGGCACGTTGCGGCGCTGGGTTGTCCTCCCGAATCTGGCGGAGGAGCCGTCGGACGCCAGGGTGTTCAGCTGGGTCCGGGAGGACGTATGAGGCTGGGTCACGACGTCGGCGCCCCGGGGGGGATAAGTGATGGCAGCGAAGACCGCGCCGGACGCGTCGGTCCGCGTGACCGGTCACGTCCGCTGGTTCTCCCACAAGGGGTTCGGCTACCTCGCGACCGACGGTGGACACGACGTCTACGTGCACCACTCCGCGATCGTAGGCAGCGGGTTCCGTACGCTGCCGACCGACGCGCGCGTCAGCTTCTCGATCGTCCAGACGCGCCGCGGACCCGAGGCCGTGGACGTCCGCATCATCGACGGCGACGACGTCGGGTAGCGGCTCGACGCCCGCCAGGCCCTACGCCAGGGCGCGTACCACGGCGGTCGCCGCTGCGGCGCCCAGCACGACGACGACGAACGGTGCACGCAGCCCCAGCAGCGCGGCAGCGACGACCAGCGCCGACAGGCGGGCGTCGACCACGAGGGCGCGCCCGGCCGTCACGGTGCTGGTGACCACCAGCGCGGCCAGCAGTGCGGCGGGCAGCAGGTTCGCACCGCGCGCGAAGACAGCGGGGACGTCACGCCGCCCCAGCAGCAGCGGTCCCGCAGCCTTCAGCACGTAGGTCCCCGCCGCCAGAACGACCAGGGTCACCACCGCGGTGCTCACGTCTCGCCGCTCCGGGCCCGCGCAACCACAGCGCACCGGGCCCGCGGGACCGCGACGCGCCCGACCTGGGGGGCGAGCACGCGCCCTACGGAGCACACCGTCCCAGGAACCACGAGGCGCCCGACCTGGGAAACCAACACGTGGCCCACGATGCACACCGTCCCCGGGTTCACGAGGTGGAGTGCGTCGGGCGGGTCCACAGCACGACGGGGACCGCGGCGGCAGACAGGATGATGGGCAGGCCGGCGGGCAGCAGCGGCACCAGCACGAGCGCGACCAGGCCGCCGAGCAGCGCGACGCGCCGCTGCATCGTGTCGGCGAGGCGCGGCCACACCAACGCGAGGAACGCCGCAGGGATCGTCGCGTCGATGCCGAGGTCGGTGACGAAGGTGCCCGTTCCCGAGACCAGCAGCGCGCCGGCCAGCGTCGAGACGTTCCAGGCCACGAACACCCCGAGGCCGCCGGCCAGGTAGCCGAACCAGCGCAGGTCGGGCTCGTCGACCGATGTGCCGACTGCCATCGCCTCGTCGATCATCAGCTGCGAGGCCAGCGCCCGGCGGGACCACGACCTCGGGAACACCGGAGCCATGACCAGGCCGATCGCCAGGCACCGGACGTTGAGGAGCAGCCCGGCGAGCACCGCCGCCGCGACCGTGCCGCCGCTGCCGAGCACCGCCGCCGCGACCGTGCCGCCGCTGCCGAGCACCGCGACCGCCGCGAACTGCGCGCTGCCGGTGAACACCAGGACCGATAACCCTAGGGCGGTCAACGGGTGCAGGCCCGCTTGGGTGCACAGCACGCCGAAGGCCAGCCCGAAGGGCGCCACGGCCGCGGCCAGCGACAGCGCTCGGCCCAGCAGCCGGCGCCGCGCCGGGTCCGAGATCGCCGCCGTCATGGCCGGCCCGGCCCCTGGCACGATTGACACCAGTAGGTCAGCCGCCCCTGGTCACCCTGCCTGGCCACGGCGATCGGGCGCTGGCACCGCGGACACGGGCGTCGGCTCCTGCCATACACGTGCAGGTCCCTGCCCGCCCCCGTCGCCGCGGTCGTGACCCGGCGCGCCTGGCCGGGCCGCACGTTGCGTCGCAGCAGCTGCACGGCCGTGTCGAGCAGCGCGTCACGCGTCTCCGGGTCGACCTCGGCGACCGGCGTCCACGGGTCCACCCGGTGGATGAAGAGCACCTCG
Organism: Euzebyales bacterium; assembly: GCA_035461305.1. Lineage (NCBI taxonomy): Bacteria > Bacillati > Actinomycetota > Nitriliruptoria > Euzebyales > Euzebyales bacterium. Next base: position 7,602 of record DATHVN010000090.1, read on the forward strand.
TTCTTGTAGACGTTGCCCACGCCGGCCAACACGCGCTGGTCCAGTAGCGCCTCGCCAATCGTCATGTCGCCGCCGGCGTCCAGACGCCAGCGCACCTCGGCAAGGTCCGGCTGCTCCCCCAGGGCGTCGGGTCCCAGCGCTGCCAGCGTCGGGTGACGCGCGACCTGGTCAGCCGACAGCAGCTCGATGACCGGCGCCGAGAAGCACAGCGCCAGCCACTGCGCGGTCTCGAGGCGGAACCGCAGCAGGTGGCGCGGCTTGCGCCAGCGCTGGCCGTGGCGGTACAGGTGCCACGACCCGGCCATGCGCATGTGGCTGTGCAGTGCGAGCTCGCTCGGTGAGAACCAGATCACCAGGTGCTTGCCACGCGGCTCGACGGCACCGACGGTCTGGCCGACAAGGCGCTGCTCCCCCAGCGCGCGCACCTGCCCGACGGTCGTCGCCACGGCGGTGACGGTCTCGCCCTCCAGCGCGTGGCGCAGCGCCCGCGCCGCCCGGAAGATCGTGTCACCCTCGGGCATCGCTCAGCCGACCAGCCGCCCACCCGTCGGCCGCTCCGCACCGCGCCGCCGGATCAGCCCCCGCGGGTGGTCGACGAACCCGGCAGCACGCAGGTGGTCCAGGACCGGCTGGTCCTGCGGTGCATCCCCATCGACCCGTTGCAGCTGGAGGCGATCCACCCGGCCGTCGTCAACCAGGTCCGCGAGGGCGGCGGCGGCCGCCGCCAGCGCCTCGCCGTCGTCACTGAAGGTGAGCAGCGACCGCCCGCCACGCTCCACGAAGACGGCCAGCGCACCGGCGACGAGCACGACGTGCGCGCCCGCCGCCCGCTTCGGCAGGTGCCGGCTGTCGTGGAGAGGCGCCGGCCAGTCCAGCGCGGCACCGTACGGGTTCGCCGGGTCGGTGGCGGCCAGCACGCGCGTCGCGGCGTCCTCGCCGGCGACGTCGGGCGTGCGCACCGCCCGCAGCCGGTCGACCGCGCCTGGCACGGCGAACTGCGCCCCGCCGAGGCCCTCGACGAAGTAGCCGCGCCGGGTGCGGCCGGACTCCTCCATCGCTCGCAGCACGCCGTAGACGGCACTGAACCCGCCCACGACGTCCTCGGCACGGACCGCGTCCCGGGTCAGCACCCCGTAGCGGTCCAGCAGCTGGGCGGCCAGCGCCGTCGCCCGCTCGGTCGGCGTGGCGCCATCGCCGACCAGGTCCGCTACCAGCGACCAGCGGCCCGCAGCCCGTGGAGGGCCGGTGCGGGTCGCTACGCGCCCGGGGCGGCGGCGCCGCGACGACCCGGCGCGGCGAGGTACCCTCCCGCGCAGAGCGCGCAGAGGCTGGAGGCTGTCGTTGGTCACCAGGCCGGCCCACACCAGGTCCCACAATGCCTCGACGACGGCCGGCTGTTCGCCGCCGCCGGCCGCGATGTACAGGTCCGGCCAGAACGACGCACCCCGCGCGTGCAGGTGCGTCAGCAGCGCCTGGTGAACAGGGCCGCCGAGCGGTGCCTCCAGCTCGTCGGGCGGATGCGGGACGAGCAGCGGTGCCTGGTCGCGAAGGTACAGCGCCACGCGTCCGTCGTCGGAGCCCAGCGGTCCCCGCCCCACCCACACGATGTCGCCCGTCGCGGTCAGCTCGTCGAGCCACGCGCTGCGGTAGTCGGCGACCCGCAGGGGCAGGATGTCAACCTCGAGCACGCTCGCGGGCACGGGCGCGGCCTGAAGCTGCTCGACCGCCTCGAGTGTGCGGTCGACACCGCGCGCGCGGCTGCCGACGCCCTGCCACCCGGGCAGGAAGCGCGCCAGCGCCTCGGGCTCGACCGGCTCGACCTCACGTCGGAGCGCGGCCAGCGACCTGCGCCGCACGCGACGCAGGACCTCGGTGTCGCACCACTCGCGGCGCACGCCTCCGGGCCGGAACTCGCCGCGGGTGACCCGTTCCTCGCGCTCGAGCTCGGCCAACGCCAGGTCGACCGCGTCCGTGGGCAGGCCGAGCCGGTTCGCGACGTCGGCGGCGTGGAACGGGCCGTGGGTGCGGGCGAAGCGGGCGACCAGGTCGACCAGCGGGCGGCGCACAGGCTCGAGGAAGGCGTCGGGCAGCCCGGACGGCGGGGGGATGCCCAGACCGTCGCGCAGCCGGCCAGCGTCCTCGGCGGCGACCCACCGGTGCTCGCCGCCGATCCCGGTCTCGTACACCCTGCGGGAGCACGCCAGGTCGTCCAGCCACGCGTGCACCCGCTCCTCCTCAGCCGCCGTCCGGGCGACGACCTCGTCGGTGCGCAGGTCGCCGATGGCCCGCAGCAGGTCGTGTACGCCGTCGGCGTCCCGCGCGCGGCGGTCGGGCACGAGCCGTTGCAGCTCAAGCTCGAGCTCGGCGAGTGCGTCGGCGTCGATCAACTCGCGCAGCTCCTCGCTGCCGACCAACTCGGCGAGCAGCTCGCGGTCCAGGCTCAGCGCGGCGGCCCGTCGCTCGGCGAGCGGCGCGTCCCCTTCGTACATGTAACTGGCTATGTAGTTGAACAGCAGCGACGATGCGAACGGCGACGCGACGGGCGTCTCGACCTCCACCATGCGGATGCGCCGCGCGGCGATGTCGCGAAGCAGGGTGGCCAGCGCCGGGACGTCGAAGACGTCGCGCAGGCACTCGCGGTACGTCTCGAGCAGGATCGGGAACTGGCCGTACCGGCTGGCGACGGCCAGTAGGTCGGCGGCACGCTGGCGCTGCTGCCACAACGGGGTCCGTCCGTCGGGGCGGCGCCGAGGCAGCAGCAGCGCCCTCGCCGCGCACTCACGGAACCGCGAGGCGAACAGGGCCGCGTTTGCCAGCTCACCGACGACCAGGTCGTCGATGTCGTCGGGGTCGATCGCGACCAGGTCGAGCAGCGACAAGTCGGTCTCGGTGCCGTCGGGCACGCGGATCACGATGCCGTCGTCGGCGTGCATGGTCTGCACCGGTACGCCGAAGCGCTCCCGCAGGCGCGCTTCGATCGCCAGCGCCCACGGCGCGTGCACCCGGCCGCCGAACGGCGACAGCAGGCAGATCCGCCAGTCGCCGATCTCGTCGCGGAAGCGCTCCACCACGATCGTGCGGTCGCTCGGGATCACGCCGGTGGCCTCGACCTGCTCGCCGAGGTACGCCGTCAGGTTCCGTGCGGCCAGCACGTCCAGCCCGTAGTCGGTGGTCAGTGCGTCGCCCGCAGATCCCCGCGCCGCGTCGGTGAGCTCACGCAGGAACACACCGACCGCACGCCCCACCTCGATGGGGCGTCCCAACCCGTCGCCGTGCCAGAACGGCAGCTTCCCGGGCTCCCCCGGCGCGGGCGACACCAGCACCTGGTCGCGCGTGATGTCCTCGATCCGCCACGTCGTCGAGCCGAGCGTGAACGTCTCGCCGGGACGGGTCTCGTAGACCATCTCCTCGTCGAGCTCTCCAACGCGCCGACCATCGCCCTCGCCGGCGATGAACACGCCGTACAACCCGCGGTCGGGGATGGTCCCGCCGGAGGTGACGGCCAGCCGCTGCGCCCCGCGTCGACCGTCGATGCGGTCGGCGACGCGGTCCCAGTTGATCCGCGGACGCAGCTCGGCGAACTCGTCAGAGGAATAGCGGCCGCTGAGCATGTCGAGGACGCCGTCGAGCTGCGCGCGCGGCAGGTCGGCGAAGTTCGCCGCTCCGCGCAGGCACGCGAGCAGGTCGTCAACGGCCCACGCGTCCATCGCCGACATGGCCACGACCTGCTGGGCGAGCACGTCCAGCGGCGTGCGCGGGTAACGGGTGTGCTCGATCTCGCCGTCGAGCATCCGACGGACGACGACGGCGCACTCGACGAGGTCACCGCGGTACTTGGGGAACACCTTGCCGACGCTGACCCCACCCACGTGGTGACCGGCGCGGCCGATGCGCTGGAGCCCGCTGGACACCGACTTCGGCGACTCGACCTGGATGACGAGGTCGACGGTGCCCATGTCGATACCCAGCTCCAGCGACGACGTCGCGACGACGCAGCGCAGCTCACCGGACTTCAAGCCCTCCTCGATCTGCAGCCGCTGCTCGCGCGCCACCGACCCGTGGTGCGCACGGGCCAGCGGCGGCGCCTCGGGGTCCTCCTCGCCGGCGAGGTCGTTGAGCCGGGAGCACAGCCGCTCTGCGAGCCGCCGCGAGTTGGCGAACACGATCGTCGAGCGGTGGGCGCGAATCAGCTCGAGGATCCGCGGGTGGACCGCCGGCCAGATGCTACGCCGCACTTCGGTGCCGCCGGCTGCGGGACCGGTCACGGGCTCGTCGATGATGTCGCCGAGGCTGCCCATGTCCTCGACGGGCACGACGATCTCGACGTCGAGCGGCCGGTGCGCAGGTGCCTTGACGATGCGCACCGGGCGTGGCGTCCACTCCGCGCCCGACGCGTCCCCACCGCCCAGGAACCGGGCGACCTCCTCCAGCGGCCGCTGGGTGGCGGACAGCCCCACGCGCTGCATCGGAGCCACGGCCCCGCGCGCGCCGCGCAGGTGCTCCAGTCGTTCGAGGCTGACAGCCAGGTGGGCGCCGCGCTTGGTGTTCGCGACCGCGTGCACCTCGTCGACGATCAGAGTCTCGATCGCGCCGAGCACCTCACGCGCCTGCGACGTCAACAGCAGGTACAGCGACTCGGGAGTGGTGATGAGGATGTCCGGCGGCCGGCGCGCCAGGCGGCGACGCTCGTCTGCCGGGGTGTCCCCCGTCCGCATCCCGACCTCGACAGGGTGCGCCGCGACGCCAGCTCGCTCCGCCGCGTAGGTGATGCCGACCAGGGGGGCGCGCAGGTTGCGGTCGACGTCGTAGGCCAGCGCCTTGAGCGGTGACACATAGAGCACGCGGGTGCGGCGGGCCCCGTCGGGCGCGGGCCCGAACAGCAACCGGTCGACGCCCGCAAGGAACGCCGCGAGTGTCTTGCCCGACCCGGTCGGGGCACTTACCAGCACGTTGGCGCCGGCGCCGATGGCCTCCCAGGCGCCCAGCTGCGCCCGGGTCGGCGCGGCGAACGACGACGTGAACCAGGTGCGGGTCGGCTCGTGGAGGTGGTCGGGAAGGTCGGTCATCGTCGTGGTCAGCGGCCACCCCGTCATGCGCGGTGCAGCGCGGGATCCGCCACTCGGTCAGGTCGCCTGGCTGGACTCGGGCGAGGCCTCCCGCGCGATGCCCTCGAGCTGGGTGGCGATGTCGGCCAAGTGCATCGCCGCCATGTGCGCTTCGGACTCCTCCGCCTCGCGGGACAGCCCGAGCATCGAATCGCCGAGCTCGCGCAAGCGGTCCGACGCAAGGCCGCGGAAGTAGGTGTTGATGTCGATCGCCATCTCATCTCCACGGAGCCCTGCCGCAGCGGGCTCCCATTGTCGGTCATACAACGGTACGTGCGTGGTCAGATCGGTATTCTTCTTCCCGCTGGCCCTCGGAGGACCCCTTGGACGCACCAACTGTGACACTGCGTGTGCCGCCGCTCGCGGATCATCTCACGCTACTACGGACGGTCGTGAGCGGAATAGCTGCCCGGCGGGACTATACGCTGGAGCAGGTCGACGACCTACGAATGGCTGTAGAGGAGGCGGCGGTGCTGCTTCTACGTCATGGGGATGGAACGCCGTTGGAACTTCGGGCCGCGGTCGACGAGTACCAGTTGCAGGTCGAGCTGTCGACCAAGGTCTCGACACCCGAGACCGTCATCGATCCGTCGTCGTTCAGCTGGATGATCCTGCAGGCGCTGACTGACGGATTGTCCACCACGGTCGAGGGCACGACCGCCAGCCTCACACTCGTCAAGCAACGCCATCACGCCGACCACCACGCCGAGGGCCAAGGTTGAAGACGAGCTACACGCGCGACGACACCAAGGACCTGTTCGCGCAACTGCGCGAGACTGGTGATCCCGAGATCAGGGCCACGCTCGCCCGCCTGCACCTGCCCCTGGTCGAGTACCTGGCGAAGAGGTTCCGGGACCGCGGTGAGCCGCTCGACGACCTGATCCAGGTCGGCAGCGTCGGCCTGCTCAAGGCGATCGACCGCTTCGACCTCGAGCGCGGCGTGGAGTTCTCGACCTACGCCACCCCGACGATCGTCGGCGAGCTCAAGCGCTACTTCCGCGACAAGGGCTGGGCGATCCGCGTCCCGCGCCGGCTGCAGGAGCTCAGCCTGCGACTCAACAAGGTCGTGGCGACGCTGACCCAGCAGCTCGGGCGCTCGCCGACGGTCAGTGAGATCGCCAACCACGCCGGTGTGAGCGAGGAGGACGTGCTCGAGGCCCTCGAGAGCGGTCAGGCGTACTCGACGACCTCGCTGGACGCGCCGTCGGGCGCCGACGACGCCGACTCGCCCATGCGCCTCGACCGCATGGGCGAGGACGACATCGCGCTCGACAACCTCGAGTACTTCGCATCGCTGGCGCCGCTGATCGCGGAACTGCCCGAACGCGAGCGCACGATCCTGTTCCTGCGGTTCTTCCGCGGCATGACCCAGTCCCGCATCGCCGACCACGTCGGCATCAGCCAGATGCACGTGTCCCGCCTGCTCACACGGATCCTCGAGTTCCTGCGGCGGGGCATGGACAACGGCGACGCGAGCTTCTGAGAGGTCGGGAGAGGGCGAGGCGGACGCCGTGCGTGCGCTGCTGCTGTACAACCCCACCGCGACGACCACAAGCGCCGCGGTGATCGACGTCATCACCCGGGCGCTGGGCGGCGCGCTCGACCTCGAGGCGGTACCGACGAAGCGCCGCAACCACGCGGGGTTCCTTGGCGCCGGCGCTGCCGACGAGGGCTACGAGGTCGTCATCGTGCTCGGGGGCGACGGCACGGTCAACGAGGTCATCCAGGGCATCGCGAGGACCGGCGTCGCGCTGGCGATCATCCCCGGTGGCTCGACCAACGTGCTGGCCCGCAGCCTCGGACTGCCCAACGAGCCGATCGCGGCCACGACGGCCATCCTGCGCCACCTGGCCGACGACGAGGTGCGCACGGTGAACCTCGGCCTTGCGAACGACCGTTATTTCGCGTTCCACGCGGGGTTCGGCTTCGATGCCGACGTCGTCCGCCGGGTCGAGCAGCGCTACCACCTCAAGCGGACCGTCCGACAGGCGTCGTTCATCTGGTGCACGCTGCAGGCCGTCGCCGAGTCGTCCTCGACGCGCCGCGCACGCATCCGGGTGCGGACGGTGGACAACCCTCTGCTGTCCGAGCAGCGCTGGGTGGTGTGCGCGAACGCGCGGCCGTACACGTACCTGGGGCGCCGCGCAGCCGACCTGTGCCCGGTCGCGGACATCTCCGCCGACCTCGCCCTGACCGCCCTGTCACGGCTGTCGGCCATGGTGCTGTTGCGCGTTGCTCGGACCGCGCTGACCTCGGACGACGTCGGCCGGCTGCGCTTCGTCGACCTCCTTTCGGACCTGCCCGAGGTCATCTGCGAGTCGGACCGGCCACTGCCGCTGCAACTCGACGGCGACTACGTCGGCGAGACGGATCGTGTGGCGTTCCGCAGCGTCCGCGACGCGCTCCACGTGGTCGCCTGAGATCGGCCCGCCCGATCCACGGACCAACGGCACCGGGCTGGGAAACCGTGCCAGGCCCGGTTCGCACAATGAACGGGAGGTCGGGCTCCGCCGGACACAAAACCGGTCAACGTAGCATACGTCTCATGGGGGGTATCGGCCGAAAGAACAACCTTTACGGTCCTCCGAGGCGGGAGTACAGTCATCCACACAACGGGCTTGTGCTCCGTTTCACAAGGGATCGAGGGTCTGCGACGACCCGGAGACACCGGTCGCCACCACTCGATCCCGACACTGACTCTGGTGAGAAAGCGAGCATTCCGCTATGGACTGGCGACAGCGAGCTGCCTGCCTCGACGAGGACCCCGAACTGTTCTTCCCGGTGGGATCGACCGGGCCGGCGTTGGAGCAACTCGAGCGGGCCAAGCACGTGTGCCACGGGTGTGACGTCATCGAGGCCTGCCTCGAGTGGGCCCTCGAGACCAACCAGGACGCCGGTGTCTGGGGCGGGTTGAGCGAGGACGAGCGGCGGTCGCTGCGTCGCAGCCGTCAGCGTCGACGCCGTCTGGCGAGCTGACGCCGACGGCCACGATCACCGACAGGGACTGGCGGCCGCGCGGCGGCCGCCAGTCCCTCTTCCTTGGCGACATCGGCTGGGGATCCATGCAGCCCAGGGATCCGCGGCACCTCTCAGGCGCCGCGGCCCGCCGGTCATCCACCGGGTCCGTGGGTGCCGGCGGCCGGCGTGATGATCACGCCGGCCGCCCTGCCCGGGCTACGGGATGGCGGTGGCGTCGAACTGGGGTCCATCGTCGACCGCGTCGCCCCCGCGTCCGACGGGCACGGCCACGGTCATCTCGCCGCTGCAGCTGCCACCGGACGTGTCCGTCGCGGTGAAGCCGATCGTGTAGACCCGGCCGTTGCCGCCACCCACGCGCTCGGCACGGACCTCGGCCGTCCCGGTGCCGATCCCCCGGCCGTCAGGAGCGGTGTCGCCGCTGTCCGCCGCGTCGACCGCTTCGTCGGAGAAGATGCTGTCGACGGTGATCGTGACCGGGTCGCCCTCGGGGTCGGTGACCGCCTCCACGGTGATCGGGACGAACCGGTGGTTCGGCGGGAACAGCCGGTCTGGATCGGCCACAGCTGCGTCGCACACCGGTGACGCGTTGAGGTCCAGCCCCACGATCACCGGGTCGTGGTCCGACGACCGGTACGCGTTCGGTTCGTACAGTGCGTCCTGCCCGTCACTCTTGAACGTCGTGTCGTAGTCGAGGAGGTCGGGCTCGTCGGCGTTAATGTGCCACGCCGTGGCGTCCACGACCTGCGGGGTGAGCGTCCCGCTGGACAACGCGTAGTCGAGGTAACCGAGCAGCCCGTCGAACACGTACGTGTAGGCGAGCTCACCCTCGTAGGCGAAGAGCAGGTCGGTGTGGTCGTCGTCGGTCCCAGACACGTCGTCCGCGCCGTCGCGGACCGCGTCGATCGGGTCCTCCTTGTCGTAGCTGTTGAGGTCACCGACGATCAGGGTGTCCGCGTCGCCACTTCCGGTCGGGTCCGTCGCCAGCCAGTCGACGAGGGCCTCCGCGGCCTGCGTGCGGGTCTGGTTGCAGTTGCCCTGTCCGTCGCCGACGTCGGGGTCGCCGACGTCGTTGCAGTCCGAGCCCTTCGACTTGAGGTGGTTGACGGCGATCGTGAACACCCCGCCGTCACCGTCGGCGAAGGTCTGTGCGAGGACCGGCCGGTTGAACGTGCCGAGGAACCGCGGATCGACCGACGAGTCGAGGATCGCGAAGTCACCGACCGGCGTGACCGCCGCCGGCTTGTAGATGATGCCGACCTTGATCGCATCCGTGCCGATGGTGCCGGTGTCGATGTAGTCGTACGTCCCCGCACCGAGCTGGGCGTTCAGGCCCGCGACGATGTCGGCGAGCGGCGACACATCGGTCGTGTTCTCCATCTCGATGAGCCCGAACACGTCGGCCTCGACCTCGGCCAGCGCGGCCAGGATCTTGGCGCGCTGGCGCTCGAACTCCTCCGCATCGTCGGCGCCGCGGCACTCCTGGTCACGGAGCGGCCCACAGATGTCGTTCACTCCGTCGTCGAGCGTCAGGAAGTAGTTCAGCACATTGAACGTCGCCACGGTGACGTCGCCGCCGATGTCATCCGGCGCTGCGGGCCGTGGGTTCTCGACCGTGTGCTCCGCGGGTGCCGTCGGCTGGACGCGGTACAGGCCGAAGGTGTCGTCGATCACGCCGATCGTGCCGGTCAGGGTGTCGCCGCCGCGGAACCGGTTGGACAGCGAGAACGGCTCCCCGTTCGGATGGCGCGTGGCGGGGGGGTTCTGGACGCTCAGACCGTCGTCGAGCGTGATCCGGCGCAGCGCGATCTGCTTGGCGAGCGCGACAGCCGCAGACCCTGGCTCGACGACTGCGGTCGGCTGGAACAGGCGATCGTCGCCCAGGTCCGGGTCGTCGAACGGCAGCGACAGCACGATCTCACCGAAGCGGTCGTAGTTGAAGTACTCCGAGATGACGAGGTCCTGGGGGAAGGTCGCGCGCATTCCCTCGTAGCGCTCGTAGGCGTCCGGTGAGGAGACCGGCAGCTGCGCCGTCGCCGGCGTCGGAAGCGACGCCTCGCCACAGACCTCGAGCCCGCTCACGCCAGTCAGCTCGGTCAGCGACGACGCGCCGCCGGACGTCTCGAACTCGACCACGCTGACCAGCATGCGCACAACGTCGCCGACCGCCACGGCCGCGTCGTCGTCGAAGACGAACACACCCTCAGACGTCGCCGGGTCGTCGTCGGTGTCGTCCTCCTCTTCCTGGACGTAGAACCCCCCGAGATCGCCGTCCTCGCCGGTCGCGCCGGTCTGGAAGTCGCCGACCACGACTCCCTCGACAACGGCTCGCGCACCCACCAGCGGGCTGGTGGCGCCGTCGCCCTGCACGTCGTGGATGAGCGTCGCATCGTCGCCGCACGCACCCAGCACGACGCCATCGTCGAGCTCGGTCGTGTTCTCCGCGCCAGGCGTGTTCACCGCCTCGCCATCCTGCAGGGTGCCGGCGAACCCGGGGATGCCCGCGAGCTCGAAGTCGTTGCGCGTCCAGTCCGCGACCGCGTCGGTGTCGGTCGCGTCCGGGATGCGCGATGCGCCACCCGGCGCGAAGGACATGCCGTCGAAGCCCGATGTCAGCACCACATCGGTGTAGGTCCGGTCGCCGCTGCCGCCATCGGACGCCGCGACGGCGTCGACCAGCGTCGTCCACGGCGTCGTGTCGACCGTGCCGTCGTCGTCGGCGTCGAGGTCGTCGCCCAGGCTGCCACTGAAGCCCGCGACGAGCAGCAGCGTCACCGTGCCATTCTCGATCTCATTGTCCAAGAAGCCCGTGGTCCAGTAGCCGTCGGCGTTGGGGGCACCGACTGGGAGCACGGCGTCGACGGTGCCCGTGCCGCCGCCGTCGCCCTCGACCTCGAGCACCGTCAGGTCGCCGGGACCGTCGGACGCCAGTGCCGTCACCTCGACGTACTCGAAGGTGTCGGCCCCCGTGTGGTTCGCGACGAACTCGTTGATGACCGGACCAGCCGTCTGCGCGCTTGCCGCCCCCGGCAGCATCGTCGCCACCATGACGAGCGCCGTGCCGATGACCACGTGCACGGTCCGCCGAACACCCATGCCGCCGCTCCCCTGCTCCCGCTGGTGGGCGCTGACCGCACGCCCTGGCGTGGGGCACCATAGCAACCCGACCCGGCCGTTTGGTCAACTCCCCCGCGACGTACGCTGAGCGCAGCCGGTCACGCCGCTGACCGCGCCGCACCGAGGAGACCCCGTGAGCCTGTCGTTCGCCCTGGCACCCGAGCAGGAGGAGTTCCGCGCCGTCGTCGGCGACTTCGCCGACGAGGTGATCGCCCCAGTCGCCGACGACATCAACGCACAGGGCCGGTTCCCCACCGACATCGTCCGCCGCATGGCTGAGGTGGGCTTGTTCGGCATCCCGTTCGACGAGCGTTACGACGGCATGGGCGGGGACTTCCTGACGCTGTGCCTGGCGATCGAGGAGATCGGCCGCGTCGACCAGTCCCTGGGCATCACGCTCGAGGCCGCGGTGGGGCTCGGAGCGGCGCCGCTCGACGGGTTCGGCACCGACGAGCAGAAGGAGCGCTGGCTGCCGGAGCTGTGCCGCGGCGAGCGGATCGGCGCGTTCGGGCTGTCCGAGCCGGGCGGCGGATCCGACAACCTCGGCGGCACGACGACCCGTGCGGCGCGCGACGGCGACGACTGGGTCATCAACGGCTCGAAGGTGTTCATCACCAACGCGGGCACCGAGCTCACATCGATCATCACGGTCACGGCGTGGACCGGCGACGACGAGATGACCGCGATCATCGTGCCCGCCGGCGCGCCGGGGCTGACCGTCGCACCCCCCTACCGCAAGGTGGGCTGGCACGCATCGGACACCCGCGAACTGGCGTTCAGCGACCTGCGCGTCCCGGTCGCCAACACACTCGGCGAGGTCGGCGCGGGGTTCCGCCAGTTCCTGCAGATCCTCGACGACGGGCGCATCGCCATCGCGGCGCTGGCGACCGGCCTGATCCAGGGCTGCATCGACGAGTGCGTCCGCTACGCCTCCGAACGCACCGCGTTCGGACGCCCGATCGGCGAGCACCAGGCGATCGCCTTCAAGATCGCCGACTTCGAGGTCGCCGCGCAGGCATCACGGCACCTGTACTACAACGCCGCCTGGCGCCGGGAACAGGGCCTGCCCTACAAGAAGGAGGCGTCGATCGCGAAGCTGTACTCGTCCGAGCAGGCCGTCACGGCCGCGCGCGAGGCCACGCAGATCTTCGGCGGCTACGGCTTCATGACCGAGTCGCGCGTCGGTCGCTTCTACCAGGACGCCAAGGTGCTCGAGATCGGCGAGGGCACCTCGGAGATCCAGCGCATCCTGATCGCCCGCGAGCTCGGCCTGTAGACCCGCCTCCGACCCAGACCCCCGCCGCCACGATCGGCCCGGACCCGACCCCCACCCCGCCGCCAGATCGGCCCGGACCCGACCCCCACCCCGCCGCCACGATCGGCCTGGACCCGAGCCTCACCCCGCCACGATCGGCCCGGACCCGACCCTCACCCCGCCGCCACGATCGGCCCGGACCCGACCCCGCCCACGCCCGGACCGGACCCAGGTGCACTTCGGGTCGGATGCGACCTGATCCGCACCGGGGGCGCACGTCGGGCACGCGCGCCCATCGCCGCCACAACCGCCCCGGGTGCCCTACCGGCATACCTGACCACGCCCGCACTCAGGCGCATCCTCGGCACGTCGGCGGGCTCACGGGCCGAGTGCGGCGCACACCCTGGGCCACTCTTCCAGCGCCTGCCGCACCGCTGCGACGAAGCCCGGCCAGTCGCGGTCGTAGCGACGCCAACCGACACGCAGGCATCGCCACCGTGCCGTGGTGTATGCGTGGTCCTTGCGATGATCGAGATCGAGGGCACGCTGGTCGGCGTGGTGTGCCAGAGAGTCGCACTCGATGCACACCCGGGCCGAGGCGAACGTGATGTCGGGATGCAGCCGTCGCCCCTCCACGGTCACCGGTGTCGGTGTCGGGTCCGGGCTGAGACCATCTGCTACCAGCCGCCGGTGGACGAGGTCGGACAATACCGAATCGGCCCCGACCTCGGTGACGGCCGCGATCGCGTCGAGCAGCCGGCGGCGGCCGGGCAGCGTCGGCGTGGCCAGCGCCGCTCGTTCGCCCACCTCCGCCGGTTGAGCGATGCCGCGCTGACGGGCGTCGATCAGCATCGCGCGCAGTTCTGGGTCATCCAGGGTCGCGGGCGCCGCGTCGAGGAAGGCCCGCGGGGGTGTGGTGCACCGGAGGCCGCGCACGACGGTGATGTCATCAGTGCGCAGCGTGCGCGACCGGACCACGTCCACGGCATGCAGCCTCCGGGCCCGGCGGCCGTGCGGTACGACCAGCATCAGGCGCGCCGGCTGGCGGTCCACGACCCCATGCACGTGGAGTGCGGTCACACCGGTGGCCGCGGCGTGCGGGCCGACGGCCAGCAGTGCGGCGCTGAGACGCGGCATCGGCCCCCAGATCGCGCCCGGGACCACGTACACACCACGATGTGGCTGCTGCCACCGTTCGGATCGGACACGACGGGTGAACGTGCGGTCGTTGATCCCCCGCTGTCGAGCCTGGGCTCTCGCGATCACGCCCCACTGGTGCGTGGCGAGTTCGAACAGGGCGATCCACGAGTTGTCCGGCATGCCGCGCGACGATGCCCACTCTCGCGGTGGACGTCGAGCGCCGACCGCCTCTGGCCGTGGACAAGTGCGCGCCACAACAGCACCCGGGCGCGCTCCGAGCCAGATCCGACCGCAACCGCACCCGGGTACGGTTCGGGCGCCCCGGCCGGCGGGCGGGCAGTTCAGCGGGCGTGGTGGGACGTATGGCAGGTGGGTGGCACTTGCGCCGGCCGGGCTCGGCGACTGGCCGGCGTGGCGGAGGCGAAGCAGCGGGGGTAGCGGGACGCAGCGACGGGCCGGCGCAACGCGGCACGGGGACGCCCGCCGGGAGCGGGCGTCCCCCCGTCGCCCTACCGGCCGCGCAACCGCGGCCGCAGGATGAACAGCCCGCGATCCATGCTGCTCACGCCCCACGATCCCCTCCTGACGGAAGTAGGGGTAGTTGCTCCACGGCCCGCCCTCGAACGTCGGGCTGTCGTTCTCCGGATACATGTCGAAGTACGCGACCTGTGGCAGCTCTCCCTCAGCGACGTTGCTGGTATCGAAGACGCGATAGCCCGACGTCTAGTTCGCAGCGTGCAGGTAGCGGCCCTCGGTGTACTCGTTGTGCCCGATCGACGTGGTGCCGTGGTTGACATGCGGCGGCTCGCTCAATGTGTCAAGGTCGCGCACGTCGAAGATCCGGTCCGTCGTGCCCGCGACCTGCCCGAACTCCTCGTCGAGTTCGTCGTTGTGCAGGAAGTACTGCTGATCCGGCGTCAGCCACCCCTGATGGATGTAACCGTCATCTTCGTACTCGTACCGCGCCAGCGGCACCGGGTTGTCCTTGTCGGTGACGTCGACTAAGGATCATCGACGCCACGACGAACATTGCCAGTCGTTTCCGCATGTGAAGCCCCCTTGGCGAATGGTGCGGATCGCGCAGCTGATCATCAGGTACCAGGCGCCACTTGATGACAACACTTCGTTGAACCCGACGCCACACGAGTGAACCTGTGGCACGTCCATGACACGGCCCGTGCGGACCGCCGGAGGCTGGATCAGGCCGTGACCGGGCGCAGGGGGACGCGCAGCTCGACGATCGTGCCGGGGTCACCGCGGCACACCTCGAAGGTGCCTCCGAGCTCGGTCTCCAGCAGCGTCCTGGCGATCCGCAGGCCGAGGTTGGCGATGTCGTCGAGCGAGGTGCCTTCCGGCAGCCCCACGCCGTTGTCGGCGACCACGACGCGCAGCTCGTCGCCGCCGCGGTCGAAGTGGACCGACACGTGGGCGTCGCCCTTCGGCGGCTCCTGGTCGTAGGGGAACGCGTGCTCGACGCAGTTCTGCAGCAGCTCCGCGATCACGAGCGCCAGCGGCGTCGCCACCTCGGCCGACAGCTCGTCGGGATCACCGGTCAGCTCGAACTCGATCGGCATGTCGGGGCCGACCAGTCCCTGCGCAAGCATGTCGACGATGCGGTGGGTGATCTTGATGAACGGCACCCGCTGGCGCGCCTCCTCGCTCAGCGTCTCGTGCACGAGCGCGATCGACGTGATCCGCCGGACGCTCTCGCTCAGCGCGGCCCGCGCCTCGTCGCTCTTGAGCCTTCGAGCCTGCAGCCGCAGCAGCGCCGCGACGGTCTGCAGGTTGTTCTTGACGCGGTGGTGGATCTCCCGGATCGTGGCGTCCTTGACCATGAGCGCACGCTCGTGCTGGCGCAGCTCCGTCACCTCGCGCACCAGCAGCAGCGCGCCGATGATGCGGCGGTTGGCGATCAGCGGGATGAACCGGCGGATGACGACGGCGTCGTTGACCTCGACCTCGGCGTCGACGGGGATGCCCGTCCGCAGGCTCTCCAGCAGCTGGCGGGGCTCGGGATCCAGCCGCTCGATGTGCGAGCCCATCACCGAATCGAGGCTACCCAGACGCCGGTAGGCCGAGATGGCGTTCGGCGACGCGAACCCGACCACGCCGTCGGCGTCCACGCGGATGATGCCGTCCCCGACCCGCGGGGCGAGCTCACGCTCCTCGCGGCTGGCGTCCGGGTGCGGCAGCGTGCCCTCGGCCATCATCTGGGCCAGCTCGCCTGCGGTCTGCAGGTAGGTCAGCTCGAGCTGCGACGGCGCGCGGGCGGTCGACACGTTGGACTCCCGCGTGATGACCGCGATCACCTCACCGCGGAAGCGAATGGGAATCGCCTCCTCACGGACCGGGACACCGGTGGACCAGTCAGGGTCGGCATCGCGGATGACGCGCTGCTCGACCAGGGCCCGACCGACCATGGGTCGCGCGCTCGTCGGGAACACCTGGCCGACCAGGTCCTCGGTGTAGATCGTCTGGGTCGTGTAGGGCCGCATCTGGCCGACGCACAGGTACGCGGGGCTGCCGTCCGCTAGCTTGCAGCGCACCCACAGCAGCAGGTCGGCGAAGGACATGTCGGCGAGCGTCTGCCACTCCCCCAGCAGGGCCTGCAGGTGGTCGACCGCGTCGGCCGACAGCGCGCTGCGGTGCGCCAGCAGGTTCTCCAGCAGCGTCACGTCGCCACCCTCCCGTGTCTACTCACGCCAGCCACCCGCCGCGCTCGTCCGCTCGGGGCCACCGACGACTCGCACGACCTCGTCAGAGCCCGGCCGCCACAGGTACAGATCACCGACGAACGGCGACAGGCCCACGTGGTCCAACGCCGGCCACATGCCGTCGAGGGCCACCGTGACGGTCGCACTCACCGCGTCCCCGATCAGCCCCTCCGTTGGATGCACACCGCTGGGCAGGTCGACCGACAGGATCGGTGCGGTGTGAGCCCGCAGCGCCAACATCATCTCCAGCGGCGTCCCCCGCAACCGTCCCTGCAGTCCACCGCCGACCAGCGCGTCGATGAACAGGTCGGCCCCGGGCAGTGTGCCGGTGAACGGCACGGCAGGCGAACCGGCGTCCGCGGCCGCCGTGACGACGCTCACCCGCGCGCCCGTCGCGATCAGGAGGCGTGCGGCCGCGAGGCCGACCGCACCGGTCCCGCCTGTCCCGGCCAGGACCACGATGTGCCCCGCCGGCTCTGGCAGGCGGCCGACCGCCGCCGCGACCGCGCGTCCGGCGGCGTCGACGTTGGCGAGCGCGGGAGGTCCCGGCGCTGTGAGGCCGTGCCGCGGGCGGGTGGCGGTGCCGGGCAGACGCGCCGGGGCGACACGGCGCTCGAGGCGGGGATCCAGCCAGGGCATCACCTCCTGCTCGTCGGGCAGGTCACCTGGATCGGTCCCAGCGCGCCAGTCCGGTTCGAGCACGTCGAGCAGCACCGTCACGACCATGCCGGTGGCGCCCCAGAGGGTGTGGTCACCATCGAGCGCCCACGCCCACGACCAGCCGGTGGCCGACAGCCTGACCTTGCGCCAGCGTGACCGGTGGGTCAGGGCCGACAGCGGCGCGTGGACGATCGCCGCGACCTCCGCCTCCTGCGCCTCCAGCGGGTGAGGCGCGTGCCACCTGGCGACGACCGGCGCCATCCAGAACCGCGAGGGTGGGATGAAGAACGCTGGCAGGCGCCCGACGACCTCCACCGTCGAAGGCCGCAGACCGATCTCCTCGGCGGCTTCGCGCAGCGCCGCCGACCGGGTCGTCTCCCACGACTCCCGTCGCCCACCGGGGAACGAGACCTGCCCGGGATGCGTGGGCAGATCGTCGCGGCGGCGGGTGAGCACGAAGACCAGGTCGTCGTTGCGCTCCTCGAGCAGCACGAGCACCGCGCCGACCCGGGCGGTCGTCGCGCCGACATCCGTCGCACGCAGCTCGGCAAGGCCTGTTCGCAGCCTGTGCCACCGGCGCGCGTTGGCGCTCACGTCGCTCCGTCGATGGCCGCTGGAGGCCACGCGTCGGCGCCGACGCGTCGCGCGATGCCGTCGAGCAGGTCGGCGACCCGGACCTCGACCGCGTCGAAGCCGAACCGCGCCAGCAGGCGGCTGAGCAGCAGCGCACCCGCCACAATGACGTCCTCGCGGCCGGGGACGACGGGAGGCAGTGCCAGGCGCTGCGCGGCCGGCACCCAGGCCAGGTCCTCGATGACCTGCGCGACGTCGACGGACGACAGGACGGTGCCGTCGACCGCGTCGACGTCGGGAGCCGTCGCGCCGACCGCCACCGCGGCCACGGTCAGGGCGGTGCCCGCCACCGCGATCTGCGGGTGGCACCCGACGGCCGTGAACGCGTCGTCCTGGCGGGCGAGCACATCGTCGATCCCGTTCACCAGCGCCGCGTACTCGGCCACCGACGGCGGGTCGCCGTGCAGGTGTCGCTCGCGCAGGCGGACGCTGCCCACCTGCATGCTGACCCATCGGTCGACCCTGCCGTCGCCGCTGATCAGCTCGGTCGACCCACCGCCGATGTCACACACCACCCGGCGCCCGCTGGTTCCGGCCGTGGCCCCCTCGAAGGTCAGAGCCGCCTCCTGCGCACCGGTCAGGACCGTGACGTCGGCGCCCGTGATGTCGCGCACGGTGGTGAGGAACACCGCGGCGTCGGTCGCGTCGCGCACCGCACTGGTCGCTGTCATCGCGACGCGCACCGCCCCGGCGTCGCGCCACTGCCGGGCGTAATCGGCCAGCACGTCACCGACCCTGGTGATCGCGGCCTCAGACAGGCGTCCGGACGCGTCGACGCCAGCGCCCAGCCGTGTGAGCGCGGTTCGCCGCACGAGCGGATCCACGCCGCGGCCGTCGACGTGGGCGAGCAGCAGGCGCGTCGAGTTGGTACCGCAGTCGACGGCGGCCACGACGCGACGGTCAGCCGTCATCGGCGTCGTCGCCAACGCACGGACCGGGACACGGCATCGGCTCGTTCTGACGCGCAGCCCATGCTCCGACCGGGTTGTCCTGGGTCGCGAGGTGGTGTGCGTACAGCGCGTGCAGGCACTTGACCCTGCCGGGCATGCCGCCCGCACTGGGATCACCAGGGACTCGGGGTCCGAGCTCGCTGCGGAACGCCACGTAACGTTCGTGTGCCGCACGGTACGCGTCAGCGAGCACCTCGTCCTCTCCGAGCTGGGCGGTGAGGTCGCGCATGATCCCGCTGGCCTCGAGCCGCCCCATGGCCCGGCTCGCCAGCGGACAACTGAGCCAGAACACCGTCGGAAACGGCGTGCCGTCGTCGAGCTGCGGATCGACCCGCAGCACGGCGGGCAGGCCCCACGCGCACCGCACCGCGGTGGCCGACCGGCCCCGCAGCGGACGGCCGATCATGCGCGCCGCCAACTCGGCTTCTTCGGGGTCCATGGGTGCACGGGCCAGCTGCGCCGCGTACGACGCGTCGTCGGCCGGGCGGAGGGCGTCAGGGATCATCCGGACCACCCGTCGCCACCCGGGTCCCGTCGCATCGGGACGTGGGCGATGCCGTCCTCTACGAAGGCGGGGCCGTCGACGACGAAGCCGCGCCGACCGTACCAGCCGGTCAGGCGCGCCTGCACCGCAGCGACCACCGCGCCCGGCGCGGCCTCAACGGCGTGGCGGACCAGACAGTCCGCGAGGCCCTGCCCGCGCAGCTCCGGTGCGGTCACGACGCGCCCGATCCGCGTGACGTCGCCGCCCTCGTCGAGCGTCCGGACGTAGGCGCCCACCGCACCGTCGCCGCCGGCGATCCACAGGTGCCGCGTCGTCGGCTCGGTGTCACGTCCGTCAATGTCACGATAGGTGCACCGCTGCTCGACCACGAACACGTCCGAGCGCAGCCTCAGGATCGCGTACAGGGTCGCGACGTCCAGCTCGGCGAACGTCGCGGACCGCACCACCGTGTCGGCGGTCACCGGATCGCGCGCCGATCGTCTCATCGTCCGGTCACGAGGGCAGCATGTCGACGACCGCGTCGAGCAGCCATCGGTACCACGCGCGGTGTCCGGCGCTGTCCGGTGGCTCGCCGTCGGTGCGCAGTTCGTCCTCGGGCGTCACGACCACGTAGGCCGATTCGCCGCGCCGCACGAGGCCGAACCGGCTGCGCGCCAGCAGCTCGATGTGCTGGCGGTCCTGCAGCCCGGCCTTGCGGTGCTCGAGATCGGTGATGCTGGCGGTCAGCTGCGCCCTCGTGGCGCGCAGATACTCGACGCGCTGGGTGGCGGCGTCCAGGCTGCGGATCGGGGCCGCGGCCATGAAGCCGAGCAGGGCGAGCAGCGCCACCAGCCCGAGCACGAACCGCCGAGACGCGCTGACGGCGGCGACCAGCCGACGGCCCGCCGCCAGCGCGTGGCCGCGTGCCCGGTCGATGATGGAGCGGAGGGAAGAAGCCATGAGGCCGCGCTCCTGTCGGTTTCTGTCCGGCGGAGCCTCCCCGGACCGTTGGAAGTCGAGCGTCAGCGAGACGACCAGGGCTCGTGGAACCAGGCTCCGCGAAGTGTTCTCAGTCGTCGGGTCGGTGGTAGGTCCGCGGGAAGGCGTCGAGGCCCGCGTAGCGCGCGGCGTCGCCCAGCAGCTCCTCGATGCGCAGCAGCTGGTTGTACTTGGCGACCCGGTCCGTGCGGGCCGGAGCACCACTCTTGATCTGCCCTGCGTTGGTCGCGACCACCAGATCCGCGATCGTCGTGTCTTCGGTCTCGCCGGAGCGATGGCTCACCATGCAGGTCCACCCGGACCGGTGTGCGAGCTCCATCGTGTCCAGCGTCTCCGTCAGGGTACCGATCTGGTTGACTTTCACGAGGACGCTGTTCGCACTGCCCTCTGTGATACCCCGCCGGACCCGCTGTGAGTTGGT
Source organism: Euzebyales bacterium (assembly GCA_035461305.1). NCBI lineage: Bacteria > Bacillati > Actinomycetota > Nitriliruptoria > Euzebyales > Euzebyales bacterium. The sequence continues at coordinate 28,056 of DATHVN010000090.1, forward strand.
GACGAACAGGTCGTCGCCGACCAGCTGGCAGCGGTCTCCCACGCGAGCGGTGAGCCGTTGCCAGGCGCCCCAGTCCTCCTCGTCGAGCCCGTCCTCGATCGACACGATCGGGAACCGGTCGACCAGGTCGGACAACAGGTCGACCATCTCGTTCGACGACAGCTCGCGCCCCTCGCCGGCCAGGTTGTAGACGCCATCGTCGAAGAATTCGCTGGCGGCGACGTCCATGGCGAGGGCCACGTCGTCCCCGGGGGTGTAGCCGGCGTCGCTGATCGCCTCGACGATCAGGTCCAGCGCAGCGGTGTTCGACTCGAGCTCCGGTGCGAAGCCACCCTCGTCACCCAGTCCCGTCGACAGGCCCGAGGCCTTCAGCACGCCCTTGAGCGCGTGGTAGACCTCGGCGCCCATCCGCAGCGCGTCGGCGAACGTCGGCGCACCGACCGGAGCGATCATGAACTCCTGGAAGTCGACGTTGGAGTCGGCGTGCGAGCCGCCGTTGACGATGTTCATCATCGGCACGGGCAGCAGGTGCGCGTTGGGTCCGCCGAGGTAGGCGTACAGCGGCAGTGCCCGCGACTCGGCCGCCGCACGGGCGACCGCGAGGCTGACGCCCAGCAGCGCATTGGCTCCGAGGTTCGATTTGTCATCAGTGCCGTCGAGCGCCAGCAACGCCGCATCGACTGCACGCTGATCGGTGGCGTCCATGCCGACCACCTTGCCGGCGATGGTGTCGTTGACGTTGCTCACGGCGCTGGCAACGCCCTTGCCGCCGTAGCGTTCGCCGCCATCGCGAAGCTCGACGGCCTCGAACTGCCCTGTGGATGCGCCGCTGGGCACGATCGCTCGCCCGAACGCGCCGTCGATCAGCAGGCAGTCGACCTCGATGGTCGGGTTGCCGCGCGAGTCCAGCAGCTCACGTGCGCGAATACTCTCGATCTCCACTTGAGGTTCACACTCCTCGCCGACACGCCGCGTTTCATCACGGCTGGTCATTGTCCTTGCATGTACCGTGTGCGGTCTCACGTTCTAGTAGAGGAACATCGGCTTGCCACTGACGTGCCGGACCTTTGGCTGATACTGCTCCACGTCGTACAGCGCGTCGACGTCGACGCGCTTCGCGCCCTCGCCGGTCACCCCGATGGGCACGTTTGTGTAGGTCCCGCTGCGCAGCGCGACGAGACGTCCGCGCGAGCCCTCGACGGCCAGGTCGGCCGCCATCACCGCGTAGTTGGTCGCCACCATGAGGTCCAGCGAGTCCGGGGCACCGGATCGCATCAGGTAGCCCAGCGTCTGCGCCACGATGTCCTCACCGGTGTGGGCCTTGATCTCGGCGCCCAGCACTTCGCCGATGCCCCCGAGCTTGCGGTGCCCGTACGCGTCCGCCTCGCCGGAGACCAGCATCTGGCCGCCCTTGATCGTGGCGCCCTCCGACACCGTGACCATCGCGTAGTTGCTCGGGTTCGCACGCTTGTCGGTCATGAGGAGCTGCGAGAGCCTGTCGACATCCACCGGCACCTCCGAGATCACGGCGCGGTCGACGCCGGCCAGGTAGGCCGAGACCAGCGAGGTCTCACCCGAGTAGCGTCCGAACAGCTCGACGACAGCGATGCGCTCGTGCGAGCCGGTAGACGTGCGCAGCGAGTGGATGAACTGCACGCTGCGCGTGACCGCCGTGGAGAAGCCGATGCAGTAGTCGGTGCCGTGGACGTCGTTGTCCATCGTCTTGGGGATCGCGACGACCGGCACCCCCTCCTTGTGCATGCGCACCGCATAGGACAGCGTGTCGTCGCCTCCGATCGGGATGAGCGCGTCGATGCCGAGGCTCTCGATGACCGACAGCACGTGAGGCGTGAAGTCGAACGGACCGTCGCCGTCGGCCTGACCGGCCAGGAACGTCGGGACCTCCTTCGGTCGCACCCGGCCCGGGTTGGTCCGCGACGTATGCAGGAAGGTGCCGCCGGAGCGATCGACGCGCCGCACCACGTTGCGGTCCAGCGGCAGTGTGCTGTCCTTGATCGACATCGGATCGTCGGGCTGACACGCGAGCAGCCCGCCCCAGCCACGCCGGATGCCGAGCACCTCGTGGCCGTCGTCGATCACGCGGTTGACCACCGCCTTGATGCATGGGTTCAACCCTGGAACGTCCCCCCCACCCGTGAGGATCCCGATCCGCATGCCACCGTCCTTCGTCTGAGTCGTCTCGCGCGTCCGCTCGGTCGTGCACGCTACACCGCGCCGCCGTCGGGGCCGACCCTCGGCGTCGCGGCCACACCGCTGGCCGCCTCGCGGTACCGCTACGGTGGCTGTGTGACAGCCATCGACTGGTTGGGTGGACCGAGGCCGGTGCAACCGGTGACCGCTGTCGCCGCAACCGTACCCAACGGGGTGCCCGTCCTACGCGATGGGATCCAGACGATCATGCGACGGGTGTTCGGCGCCCGCCGCCCCAGCCCTCCGGGTGACCATGACCCGGGCCTGTGCGGGCCAGGGTCGCCGTCGTGGACGATCATCGCCGAGCCCGCGGCGATCGCCGGTGGCGTCCGTGCCCTGCTGCTCCAGACGCTGCACCCGCTCGCGATGGCGGGTATCGCGAGCCACTCGCGTTACCGCGAGGACCCGCTGGCGCGGCTGCAGTCGACGTCGCGCTGGGTGACCACGTCGACCTTCGGCACGACCGCCGAGGTCCTCGGCGCGGCACAGGCCGTGCGCCGGGCCCACCGTGTGGTCCGGGGCACGGCGCCGGACGGCCGCCCCTACCGCGCAGGCGACCCTGCGCTGCTCGGGTGGGTGTCGATGGCCCTGACGTCGTCGTTCCTCACCGCCGACCGCCTGTGGTCGCCCGACCCGGTGGGGTCCGACGCGGCGGACCGGTTCGTGGCCGAGCAGTCGCGGATGGCAGCCCTGCTCGACGAGCGGGTGCCGCTGGCGCCGTTGCTGCGCGCCCCCGACGCAGCCGACCTGCTGCGTGCCGGTGACGTCGATCTGCCCCTGCTCGACGAGCTGCCGCGGACGGTGGCCGAGCTGACGACCGCACTGGACGACATCGCGCCGGAGCTGGCGGTCGGTGTGCAGGCCCGCGACGCGGTGCGCTTCCTGCGCTGGCCACCCCTTGCACCCGCTCTCCGCGCCGCCTACCTGCCGCTGTTCGCCGGTGCCGCCGGCTCGCTGCCGGGCGTCCACCGCAGGATGCTGCACCTGTCGGCGGGCCGGCTCGCGGCGCGCGTGGCTGTCGCCAACGCCGGTAACCTTCTCGGCGTGCTGCGCTCTGCGGTGGGCCGCTCCCCGGCCTACACGTTCGCGACGGCGCGGGTGACGACGGCCGCCTGACCGGACGCGGCGGCGCTCCCGGTCGGCGACGGATCGGCACGGGTCACGGGGCCGTCCCTCCGACCATGACCCGGGCGAGCGGTCGGCGGCGCATCCACCGCTGCTCGAGGGGGCGCTGGACGCCGGTCTCGACGAGCGTGGGATACGAGGTGAGGTCGGTGAACTGCACCCTGCCGGACTGCAGGCCGATCATGGCCCCCGCGCGTCCCTCCGACTCCAGCTGCTCGGTGAGGAAGTCGATGCACCTCGCGGTCAGCCGCGTCGCCTGGATGCGGTCGAACGGTGACGGGTCCCCACCCTCCTGGACGTGGCCGAGGATGGCCTCGCGGGCGTCGAACAGCTCGCCGCCCTCCTTGGCGAACAGCGCGTGGATGAAGCCGGTCGTGTACACGGGCTCGGCGTTCTCGCCGCGGATCACCAGACCGAGGCGCTTGCCGCGGCGGAAGCCGGCCGCGAGGGCACCGACATCGGTCGCGAGATCGGCGAGCGTGATGCCCTCCTCGGGCATGTACACCCGTTCCGCCCCAGTCGACAGCCCACTCATCAACGCCAGGTAGCCGCAGTCGTGGCCCATGACCTCGACGACGAAGCACCGGCGCGAGGCGACTGCGGACTGCTTGATCTTGTCGACGTCGCTGACGATGCTGTTGAGCGCGGTGTCGCTGCCGATGCTCAGCTCTGACGCGGGCAGGTCGTTGTTGATCGAGGCCGGCAGGCACACGATCGGGATGTCGAGCGCGGCGTGCTGCCGGCGTGCCGTGTGGAGCACGTGCGCGGCCTCGTATCCTGCCCATCCGCCGACCATCAGCAGCGCGTCGATCCGGTGCGCCGCAACCTGCTCGGCGATCCGCACGACCGCAGCGCGGTCCGGGACGTAGCGGTTGGTGCCGATCTCGGCACCCCCGTGCGACACCCATCCACTGACGCTCATCCACTCCATCTCGTTGATGTCGCCGTCGTGCAGCCCTCGGAAGCCGTTGCTGACCGCCAGCATGGTGTGGCCGTGGTTGAGGCCGAGGCGCACGGCGACCCGGACCGAGGTGTTCATGCCGGGCGACGGTCCCCCGCCGTGGACGACGGCGACGCGGCGTCGACGTCCGGCAGTCGCGGGCGCCCGCGGGGTGGCCTGCACGAGCGTCCGCAGGATGCCGAACGACTCCCGGAAACTCCCCCCACGCAGCCGCATCGCGATGTCGTAGTCCTGCTTGTCGATGAGGTCGGCGACGGCATGGGTCCGCTCGACGCAGTCCATCAGCGGCGAGCTGATGACCTGGTGCTCCCGGATGCCGATGAGCTGCGCCGGTGCGCCCGGCGCGTCCCTGAGCAGCTGCTCGACGGCCGCGTACCCGAGCAGCGTGCTCAGGTAGCGGTCGAACGCGCTCGGCGCGCCGCCGCGCTGGACGTGGCCCAGGATCGTGATCCGCACGTCCTCGCCAAGTGTGTCCTCGAGGATCCGCTTGACATCGTTGGCGGTGATCGGGTTGCCTTGGCGGTCCTGCGCGCCCTCGGCGACCATGACGACGTTCTGCCGCCTGCCGATGCGACGTCCGGCCCGCAGCGCCGCGCACATGACGTCGGCCCAGTCGTCGGTGTCCGGCGGATGCTCGGGGATGAGGACCCAGTTGGCGCCGGTCGCCAGCGACGCCATCAGCGCCAGGTAGCCGCAGTGGCGCCCCATCACCTCCACCACGAAGGTGCGCTGGTGGCTAGACGCGGTGCTGTGGAGGGCGTCCAGCGCCTCGGTGATGCGGTGCAGCGCGCTGTCGGCGCCGATCGTCATGTCCGTGCCGAACATGTCGTTGTCGATGGAGCCGACGAGCCCGACCAGGCGCAGGAACGGATGCGCGTCGGCCAGATCGGCGTCGGCCTGCCCCGCGTCGACGAGCTCTGACAGCAGGCCCGGCCATTCCTCACGGAACAGGTTGGCGCCTGTCAGGCTGCCGTCTCCTCCGATCACCACGAGCGCGTCGATGCCGTGCTCGAGCAGGTTGCGTGCCGCGTGCAGCCGACCCTGTCGCTCACGGAACTCGGCGGACCTCGCCGTGCCGATCACCGTGCCGCCGCGGTGCAGGATGCCACCGACGTCTGACGATGCGAAACGCTTGATGGCGGGACCGCCGTCCACCAGACCGCGGTACCCCTCGTAGATCGCGTACACGTCGACCCCGTGGTGCAGTGCCGTGCGGACCACCGCGCGCACGGCTGGGTTCATCCCCTGCGCGTCGCCGCCACTGGTGAGCACGGCGATCCGCGTCGGGGGCCCTGCAGCCTCGCTCATGATCTCCTCCCGGTCCTGCCGTCAGGGACGGTGCTCAGTTGGGGGTACGATCGCACAGCTCCGCGTCGCCCGCGCCGCGCTGGGGTCTTCGTACCCGAGGTGCCGACGCGCCACCCACCGAGCCGGACGCCGCGTGCGCCAGCGCATCCCCGGCTCGCCCCACGGGCACGGGTTCAGGGCATGCGGAAGCATCCCGCTGACGCTGTCGGCACAAGCGTCACTCCCCTCGGGATGGACGATCCGCCGGCGGCGCCCGGCGGTGCCTGGCCAAACGCCGTGCCACTCGTCCGCCCTGCGCCGCGTCGTTCGACCGTGGACACTTCCCGCGGTCGGTCGACAGGGGCGGCGGCGACCGCGTGGAACGCGACGCGGCCACCGACCGATCACGCACGACGACACCGAGGAGGAGATGGCCACCAGCGACGTGACGGTCGCCGCGGGCACCGAGGTCGTGCCCGTCCACCTCGCCACACCGCCGGGCACCGGGCCGTGGCGCGGGGTCGTGCATCCACGACGCGCTGGGCATGACGACGGACCGGCGCAACCAGGCGGGCTGGCTGGCGGACGCCGGATACCTCGCGGCCGCCCCGGACCTGTACCACCGCGGTGGGCGGCTGCGGTGCATGTTCGCGACGATCCGGGACGCTGCCCGCCGTTCCGGTCCCGCCTTCGACGACCTCGACGCCGTCCGGTCATGGCTGGCAGCGCGTGACGACTGCACCGACCGGGTCGGTGTGATCGGGTTCTGCATGGGCGGCGGGTTCGCGCTCCTGCTCGCAGCAGCCCGCGGCTACGACGCCTCGAGCGTGAATTACGGGTCGTGGCTGACGACGCCGAGGAGCTGCTGCGCGGCGGGTGTCCGATCGTCGGCAGCTTCGGCGCGCGGGACCCCTCCATGGGTGACGGACCTCGGCGGCTGGAGCACGCGCTGACCGTCAACGGCGTTGACCACGACATCGCGACCTACCCCCGCGCGGGCCACTCGTTCCTCAACGACCACGATCCCGACGAGATGCCACGCTGGGCGCTGGTGGCCGGTGCGCTGGCACGGTCGGCGTACCACGAGCCGTCTGCCCGCGACGCACGACGGCGCATCGTCGCGTTCTTCGACGCGCACCTGCGGGAGTGAGTCACGCCGCGCGTGCGGAGCGCCGGCGCCGCTCCCGCGACACGGCGAGGATGAGGACGATCAGCACGATGTTGCCCCAGACGGCCAGGCGCGTGACGTCGATGGCGGGCCGCCACGACACCTGTCCATCGCTGATCACGTAGGCGCCGATCGGCCGGCCACCTCCGCCGAAGCCGCCGCCCTCGCCCCTGCCGCCATGCTCGGGGTCATCGCCGCTGCCGCCACCCGCGCCGGCCCCCACGGCAGCGACGGGGATGACGGTCACACCATCGCGGACGTAGGGCTCACCGAACACCCGCCGCACGTCGATCGCCTGCTGGACCCGCTCGACCATGTCCTCGAACGCCATGCCGGTCACCTCACTGGAACGACCACCCGCACGGAGTATCGATCGGTGCGCACCTGGCGCGCAGGGGCGAACGTCACCCTCAGTCAGGACCATCGGGGCCGCCGGTCGGCACCGGGGGAGCCGCACGCCGACCGGCGGGACCCGGCATACAGTGGTGGATTGCCGCCTCGGCCCGCGCCGCCATCCTCTCCCGGAAGGTCGCTTCCGCACGCATGTCCCCGTCGATCCGCCCCGCCACGGTCGTCCGGACCGGCCTGCGTGTGGTGGCCGCGCACGTGCGCGGCCGTCCGCGGCCGTTCGTGGTCGCACTCATCGGGTCGCTGCTGTTCGCCGGTGGCATCGTCGCCTCGTCGCTGGTGCTGGGATGGGTCACGGACGGGCTGATCGTTCCGGTGACGCGCGGTACGGGCGATCCCGGGCGGATCAGGCTCGCGGTCGCTCTGATCGTCGGCGTGGGCATCGGCAAGGCGGTGGGCGTGACGATGCGCCGTGCAGCCGCCGCGGCGTTGCAGTACGGGACCAAGAACGACCTGCGGGAGCGCATCGTCGATCACCAGCTCCAGTTGACCATGCGTTGGTACGAGCGGCATGCGACAGGCGACCTGCTGTCGATCGCCGAGGCCGACACCACACAGGCCACCTACGTGCTGGCCCCCCTGCCCTACGGCGTCGGCGCAGCGGCGCTGCTCGTCGGGTCGGCGGCGCTCATCACCGCAACCGATCCCTGGCTCGGCGTCGCGGCGATCGTGTGGGTCGCGGTGAGCGTCGCCATCAACGTGCGCGGCAGCTGGCGGATGGCACATCTCGGCCAGCAGGTCCAGCGGATGCGCGGCACGGTGGCCACGACCGCCCACGAGAGCTTCGACGGTGCGCTGACCGTCAAGGCGCTCGGACGCGAGGAGCACGAGGTCGCTCGCCTTCGTCACGACGCGGAGGGGCTCCGCGACCACCTGGTCGACCTGGGCATCCTGCGCGCGTGGTTCAACGCGGCGCAGGAGGTGCTGCCCGGGCTGATCACCGTCGTGGTGGTGGTGCTCGGCGCCTGGCGGATCTCGGTCGATGCGATCACGGCCGGTGAGCTGGTCCGGGTCACCTTCCTGTTGTCGCTTGTGCTGCTGCCGTCCCGGCTGATCGGGTTCACGCTGTGGCAGCTGGGCGACAGCGTGCCGGCGTGGGACCGCGTGCAGTCCGTGCTCGGGGCCGACGACCGCATCGCCTATGGGCAGCGCCGGGCGACGCCGGGCACGGGCCCGGCACCCGTCGCCAGCGTCGACGTCGGCTTCGCCTACGGCGACGGCCGCGCCGTACTCGACGGTGTCTGCCTGGACATACCCCCCGGCAGGACGGTCGCCGTGGTCGGCCCGACCGGGTCCGGCAAGACCACGCTGACCCTGCTGCTGGCCCGCCTGTGGGATCCTGTCTCCGGCGCGATCAGGGTGGACGGGCGCGATGTGCGGGAGTTCGCTCCAGGTGAGCTCGCGCGCGAGCTGGCGTACGTCGCCCAGGACGGCTTCCTGTTCGACGACACGGTCCGCGGCAACATCGCCCTGCACCACGACCTGGCCGACGACGAGGTGCGCGCCGCGGCCGGGCTGGCCCGTGCCGACGGCTTCGTCATGGCGCTGCCCGACGGCTACGACACCCGCATCGGCGAGCGGGGCGTGGCACTGTCTGGCGGCCAGCGGCAGCGCCTCGCACTCGCGCGGGCGCTGGCGCAGCGCCCGCGCCTGCTGATCCTCGACGACGCGACCTCGGCGGTCGACCCCTCGATCGAGGCGGAGATCCTGCGTGGCCTGGGCGACGCCGAGCTGCCGGCCACGGTGTTGATCGTCGCCTACCGCCCGTCGAGCATCGCGCTCGCAGACGAGGTCGCCTTCGTCGACGGGGGCCGGATCGTCGCGCACGACCGCCACGAGGTGCTCCTGCGCGAGGTGCCCGCGTACGCCCGGCTACTGCGCGCCTATGAGCACGACGCGCTGCGCCGCGCGCGCGACGGCGCTGGACGCCCGGCCGCGCCCCTCGCGATGCCGGGGCCCGATGGGCGTGGTGCGCCGTGAGCGGCGCGACCCGAGCCGACGACGCGCCGATCAGCACGACCGCCGCGCTGCGCCGCGCGCTCGCGCTGGCACCGACGCTGCGCAGGGGCCTGCTGGCAACCGTCGCGTTCGGGTTCGTCGGCGCGATCGGCCGCCTGGTGGTGCCTGTCAGCCTGCAGGTCGTCATTGACCGGTATGTGCTGGCGCCGGATGGGGTCGACATCCGTGCCGTCGCGGCGCTCGGCGGCGTCGCGCTGATTGTGCTCACGCTGACAGCGTTCGCGAACCGTCACGCACAGGTGCGCATGAGCACCGCATCGGCCAACGGGCTCTGCGAGCTGCGCGTGATGACGTTCGCCCACCTGCACCGCCTGTCGCTGCTGCACGTCCAGGGCGAGCGGCGCGGTGCGCTCGTCGCCCGCGTGACTTCGGACGTCCAGGAGATCCAGCAGTTCCTCGGGTGGGGCGGCATCAACCTCATCCTGGGCGTCCTGCGAGTCACTCTGGTCATGGCGGTGATGCTGGTCTACCGCTGGGAGCTCGCGCTGGTCGTCGCCGGCATCACGTTCGGCTACGGCCTGGTGCTGCGCTGGTTCCAGCGGATGCTGCAGCGCGCGTACGACCAGGTCCGCGTACGCGTCGCCGACAGCATGGCCGCGATCGGCGAGGCGATCGCAGGCCTGCCGACCGTGCGGGCCTACGGCGCGGAGCAGCGCACGCGCCGGCGGCTGCGTCACCGGCTGACCGCCCAGTTCACAGCCGAGTACCGCACGCACCGCACCGCGGCGGCACTGTTCAGCAGCGGCGAGATCTTCTCCGCGCTGGTCCAGGCCATGGTCCTCGTCGTCGGCCTGTTCGCCGTCGAGGTGTCCGCCGGCACGCTGATCGCGTTCCTGTTCCTGGTCAACCAGTTCATCGAGCCCGTCCAGATGCTGGTCGAGACGCTCGATCAGGCACAGGTGGCGGCGTCGGGCGTGCGCCGGATCCTGCGGGTGCTCGACATCGCGCCCGACCTCGACGAGCGCGAGGACGGGCGCGACCTTCCCAACGGTGGGCTGTCGGTCGTCGCCGACGGCGTCGGCTTCGCCTACGGCGCCGGGGTCGAGGTCCTCCACGACGTGAGCGTCGACATCGCGGCGGGCGATCGAGTCGCGATCGTCGGCGAGACGGGCTCGGGCAAGACGACGTTCGCCAAGCTGCTGGTCCGGCTGCTGCGACCCGGCACCGGTCGCATCCTGATCGGCGGCGTGCCGCTGGACGAGGTCGGGTCGGCCGCACTACGCGAGCACGTCGCGTTCGTCCCGCAGGAGGGCTTCCTGTTCGACGGCTCGCTGGCCGACAACGTCCGCTACGGACGTCCCGGTGCCACCGACGAGGAGGTCCGCCGGGCGTTCACCGACCTCGACCTCGACGACTGGCTCGGCTCGAGGGGCGGCGGCATCGACAGCCAGGTCGGGCAGCGCGGCACCCAGCTGTCGGCCGGCGAGCGGCAGCTGGTCGCGTTGGTGCGGGCCTGGATCGCCAACCCGGACGTCCTGGTGCTCGACGAGGCCACCTCGGCCGTCGACCCGGCGCTGGACGTCCAGCTGCGCCGCGCCATCGAGCACCTGACATCAGGACGGACGAGCATCACGATCGCCCACCGGCTCGCGACGGCAGAGAGCGCCGACACCGTCATCGTCTTCGACGCCGGGCGAATCGTGGCGACCGGAACGCACGCCGACCTGCTTGCCGGCAGCGACGTCTACCGCGCGCTCCACGCCGACTGGACGGCCGGCACCACCCTCGCGCCGTCCTGACCGGCAGGGGCTCGCGTCAGGAGGTCAGGCGCCGACCCTGGTGTGGCTCCTGGTGTACAGCCGGACGCGCTCGAGGCTTTCGCGGTCCACGACGTCGGCCACCGAGCGGTGGCCAGGCAGCGCGTAGACGCCGGCGACGCGGTCCCAGCCGGCGGGCCGCACGCCGAGCTGCTTGCCGAGCAGGGCGATCAGCACCCGTGCGGTGTGGTCGTTGAAGCCGGGCAGCGCCCGCACCGTTCGGTACACCTGCCGTGCGTCGACAGCACCTTCCCACAGCGCTGCGGGGTCACCGCCATGATGCACCGCCAGGTACGTGCACAGCGCGTGGACGCGGCGCGCCATGACCCCCGGGGAGCGGTGCAGGACCGGCGGGCGCCGGAAGCACGACTCGATCTCGCTGACCGGTAGGGTGGCGACGGTCCGCGGGTCCAGCGGAGCGAACAGGCGCCGGGACAACTCGTAGGGCGCGGCGTAGGCGCGCTCCATGGGCACCTGATGGTCGAGGACCAGCCCGATCAGCAGCGCGAGCGGATTGGTGCTGAGGTAGGAGTTGGCCTTCTCGTCGCCCGTGAAGGACAGTGTGGTCATCGTTCCCATCGGGGTGGACTCCAGTGACGTCCCGATCCGACGTCATGGTCGTACCGGTCATTCTGGGGCACGTCCTCCGACGTTGACCACTGCTCTTGTGGCCGATGGTCCATCGCCGGATCCGCGACGCCGTGCCAACCGGCGGTCAGCTCGTCGAGGCGGTCGTTGAGCGCGTCGAGCTGGGCGCCGACGGCCAGGAGCGCCTCGTCGTCGGCCGCCCGGCCGGCGAGCGGCAGCTGGTCGAGCCGCCGATCGATCGCCCGCAGAGCCAGCTGATCGCTGCCGTCGAACATCATCGTCGCCACCACCCCGGCCGCGGCGGCGAGCCACAGCAGCAGCACGGACACGACCAGCGCGGCGCCCAGCGACAGGTTGAAGGCGACCGCCGGCAGGACGAGCGGCGGCAGCACGAACAGCGCGGTCCGCAGCGGGACCGACGCCCGGACCCTCGGCGTGAGCCGTGCCACCGCCTCCCGCAGCCGCTGCGCGACGGACACCGCGTGCTCGACCTCGTCGGGTGCGCGGCGAGCCGGTGCGTCATGGTCGTCCCGTGCAGCGGCGTCCGGGGCCGGAGGCGGGTCGGCGGACGTCGGCGCCCCGGCATGCTCCGGCGCGAGCGGTGGCGGTGCGTGGGGTGGGACGTCACGGTGTGCTGCGGACCAGGTGGCACGATCGTCTGACGGCGCGCTGTCGGCCCACGACGACGCGTGCCGGTCGTCACCGGCCACGGCCGCCTGCCACGGGTGTGGTGCGGGCGGGACCGCACGCACCTGGCGGTCGTCCCCGTCGCCAGGCTCGCCGGTGTTGCGGGGCCGTAGGACCCGGTCGTCGAGCCGAGACCACCGGGCCGTCTCCGGCCATGCCGGCTCGTCGGCACCGGGCCGTGGGTAGGCGTCGCTCACCGTCTGGTCACTCCCTTCGACCATGGGCGGGGAGCACCCACGATCTCATGACGTCGAACCCGGGTGGCGTTCCCCCAGGGACGCGCACGCGTCGGTGAAGATGCTGCACGGCGCACGCGCTCCCGTCGTCACCGCAGGGATGGCCGACCGGTCATGTCACGTCGGCGCGCGCGTCGTTCCAGAGCCTGAGCCACTCGGCCGGCGAGATGTCCTCCGGTGCGCCGGCAGCCAGCTCGAGTGCTCGCGCGAAGCGCACGCGGAACCGCGACGCGCTCGCACGCAGCGCGAGCTCGGGATCGATGTCGAGCTGCCTCGCGACGGCGATCACGGCCAGCAGCAGATCACCCAGCTCATGCGCCTGGTGCACGTCGGCGGCCTGCTCGAGCTCGGCGAGCTCTTCGTGGACCTTCGCGAGCGCGTCCCTACTCCCCGGCCACGCGAACCCGTGGTTCTCCGCGCGCCGCTGCAGCGCGACCGCCAGCGGGATCGCCGGCTGGCCCTCGACGATGCCGTCGAAGACACCGGCGCGTTCGGGCTTCTCGTCGGCTTTGAGCTGCTCCCAGTTGGCCATGACCGACGCGGCGTCGTCGACGGTCACATCGCCGAAGACGTGGGGGTGCCGGCGCACCAGCTTGTCGACGATGCCCCTGGCCACGGTGTCGATGTCGAACCTGCCGTGGTCCGCTGCGATCTGCGCGTGGAACACGACCTGCAGGAGCAGGTCACCGAGCTCCTCGGCGATGTGGTCGTCGTCACCGCCCGCGATCGCCTCGAGCAGCTCGTAGACCTCCTCGACGGCGTAGCGCGCGAGCGTCGTGTGGTCCTGCTCGCGGTCCCACGGGCACCCTCCGGTGCCGCGCAGCCGCTGCTCGACCGCGACGAGCTCGAGCAGGCCGACGCCGGTCGGCGCCACGCCGAAGTACACGACCTCGACCTCGACCTGGCTGCGCGCGGCCTCCATGCCCAGCGCCCGGGTGAACGCCTCGGTGTCGGCGGCGCCGTACAGGTACGCGACGGCTCCGGCCTGGCGGACGCGGTCGACGATCCACGCGACGCGTGCGCGCTGCAGCGGATCGACGCCGCTGAGCAGGTCGCGACGGCTCAACGCCGCCGGCTCCTCGGGCTCGGGCACCACCTCGTGCCGCAGGTCGGCATTGACCAGGTGATCCACCATCGGATGGCCCGCATCACCAACGAGGACGAGGTCCGTGCCCGACAGCGCCGTCCACGCGTGCAGTGGCAGCAGTCCTGGGAGCTGGTCGACGGTGTCGATCAGGACCAGGCGGGGCTGTGCCGACGCCGAGCCGGTCAAGGGCCGTCGCTCGCCGCGGCCTCGGCGCCGCCTGCGACGGCCAGCGGGTCGTACGGTGCGACCGACAGGCTCGCCTCGTCCCACTGCCCGTACCGCGGGTTGACCTCGATATCGACATCGGCGATCTCGTCGCGGATGAACGCCGCGAGGTCCTCCGACGCTCCGATGCTGTCCTGCAACAGCGCCTGCGTCTGCTGGTCGCGCAGCTGCTGCAGTACGAACTCCTCCGACAGGCCCTGCTCGGCGATGCGGTCCTCGAACGCCTCGGCGCCGCCGAGCTGGTCGACCAGCTCGTCGCGGGCCCGCGCGACCTCGTCGTCGGACACCGCGATGTCCTGCCGGTCGGCGACGACGTCGAGAATCTCGGACCGGATGAACGACGTCACGACCTGGTTCTGCGCGTCGAGGACGAACTGCCCGCTGGTGTCGCCCTGGGCCTGCTGCTGGAAGGCCGAACTGCCGCGGATCGACGCGAGGGTCTCGTCGATCTCGGCTGCCGGGATCGACCGGTCGCCGACGGTCGCGGCGGTCCCGGGGTCGCCGGTACCCGTCAGCGAGCACGCCGTGGTCAGCGACACCACGGTCACGACGGCCAGACGACGGGCAAGCGTGGTCACGGATCGCTCCTGTGTGCGCATGTGCCGCGTCAGTGTAGGCCGTGTCCCTCGGACCGGCCGAGCGCTTGGTCGTCCCGCTGACGCTCGACTCCCAACGTCCCAGGGAGCCCAGGGCACGGCGACCAGGGCAGCTGCGCCCGCCTCGTATGGCACGGTGACGGTCGCACACCGGGCCTGGACATCTGTCCGGCGTAGCCGGTCCACGTCGTGTTTCGTGGAACCAGGCTTCGCGAAGTCGTGCGAGCGCACGCCGCGAGCCGGGATGCAGACGCGGCTGAAGCCGGCTGGAGCCGGGAGACACGGCCTTGGGGTGAGCAGCGGCTCGGCTCAGCGGCGGCGCCGCCCAAGGACCGCCTTCAGCTCACGCGCGACCCACCCGATCAGCTCCACGTCGGCCGACGGCATCGGCAGCTCCAGGGCCCCCGCGGCCTCGTTCCACAGCGCCTGTGGCCGCTGGCGTCGAAGCCTCACCTGCTGCGACTCGGAGAGGTGGACCGGCAGGACCCTGACGGTGCGGCGCGGCGTGATCCCGATCTCGGTGATCCCCCACCGGCGGGCGGCCGCCCGCAGGGCGGCGACGGTGATGAGCCGCTTCGCCGCCTCGGGCAGCGGCCCGTAGCGATCGGTCAGCTCATCGGCGACGTCCCGCGCGCCGGCACCGTCGCGGATCCCGGCGATGCGCCGGTAGGCCTGCAGCCGCAGTCCCTCGTCGGCGATGTAGTCCGGCGGCAGGTGCGCGTCGACAGGCAGGTCGATCGTGATCTCGGCGGCCTCGGCACGCTCGCGGGCTGCAGCCGCCGGGTCATTCAGCTCCGCCATCTCCTCACGCATCAGCTGGGCGTAGGCCTCGAAGCCGACCGTGGCGATGTGGCCCGACTGGTCCGCTGACAGCACACTGCCCGCGCCACGGATCTCAAGGTCGCGCAGCGCGATCGACAGCCCCGAGCCGAGGCCGGTGTGGGTCGCCACCGTCTCGAGGCGCTTGTAGGCCTCCTCGGTCAGCGCCCGCCGCTCGGGGTGGAACATGTACGCGTAGCCACGCACGACCGATCGGCCGACGCGGCCGCGAAGCTGGTAGAGCTGCGCCAGGCCGAGCATGTCGGCCCGCTCGATGATGAGCGTGTTGGCGTTCGGGATGTCCAGGCCGCTCTCGACGATGGTCGTGCACACCAGCACGTCGAAGTCACGCTCCCAGAAGCGGATCATGATCCGCTCGAGCTGCGACTCGGCCATCTGCCCGTGGGCGATCTCGACCCGTGCGTCCGGCACCAGGTCGCGCACCGCCTGCGCCGCCGCAGAGATCGTCGCCACCTGGTTGTGCAGCCAGAACACCTGACCCTCGCGGAGCAGCTCGCGCCGGATCGCCAGCGCGGCCATCGATTCGTCGTGCGGTCCGACGTGCGTGACGATCGGCTGGCGCTCCTCCGGTGGCGTGTCGATCGTGGACAGGTCGCGGATGCCGGTGATCGCCATCTCCATCGTCCGTGGGATGGGCGTCGCGGTCATTGTCATCACGTCCACGCTGGTCCGCAGCTGCTTGAGCTTCTCCTTGTGCGCGACGCCGAAGCGCTGTTCCTCGTCGACGACGACGAGCCCGAGGTTCGCGAACTCGACGTCGCCCGACAGCAGCCGGTGCGTGCCGATGACCAGGTCGACCGTCCCGTCGGCCACACCGTCGAGGACCGAGCGCTGCTGCGCCGGGGTGGCGAACCGCGACAGGGTCTCGACCCGGACCGGGAAGCCCGCGAAGCGCTCGGAGAAGGTCTCGCCGTGCTGCTGGGCGAGCAGCGTCGTCGGCACCAGCACCGCGACCTGGCTGCCGTCGAACACCGCCTTGGCTGCAGCGCGGACCGCGATCTCGGTCTTGCCGAAGCCGACGTCGCCGCAGATCAGGCGGTCCATGGGGACCGGCGTCTCCATGTCGCGCTTGACGTCGTCGATCGCCGCCAGCTGGTCGGGCGTCTCGACGTGGGCGAACGCCTGCTCGAGCTCACCCTGCCAGGGCGAGTCCGGCGCGAACGCCATGCCGGGCGCGTGCATGCGCGCCTGGTACAGCCGCAGCAGTTCGCCGGCGATCTCGCGGACCGCCCGTCGGACCTTGCCCTTGGCGCGCTCCCAGTCGGTCCCGCCCATCCGCATGATCCGCGGGTCCTCGCCCCCGATGTAGGGGGCGAGCGCGTCAACGTTGTCACTCGGCACGAACAGCCGGTCGCCGCCCGCGTACTCGACGATCACGTAGTCGCGGGTCAGGTGGCCGGCGGCCTGCCCGCCGACGCTCGACGTCGGCCCGCGCAGCTGCCGGGTCGTGATGCCCCGGTACGTGCCGACGCCGTGGACGGCGTGCACGATCGGATCCCCGGGGGTGAGGTCGAGCACCGTGGCCTGCGCGGTCCGCTTGCTCGGCAGCCGGCGACTCGCCCGCGACCGGCGGGGGCCAAACAGATCCCACTCGCCGAGCAGCGCGACGCCGAGCTCGGGCGAGACGAACCCGTCGCGCAGCGGTGACTCGGTGATCGCGATGGGCTGGTCGGTGACGGTTGCGACGACCGGCGCTGCGACGCCGTGCTCCCGCAGTACCTCCCCGAGGCGCATGGCCGGGCCATGCCCGGGCGTCGTCAGGACGACGCGCACGCCGTCGCGCGACAGCTCGGCCACCCTGCGCGCGGCCTGGACGACGTCGCCCCGGAACGAGTCCCACGGCCGGCCCGGGATGTCGGGCGGACCGAACGGGTCCAGGGTCCACTGGTCCCCGCCGAAGCGGTCGGTGACCTGCTTGTACTCGCCGAAGCCGACACCGTCGTCGCGGATGATGCCGCCGCCGGCCTCGGACCAGCCGGCGATCGCCAGCGCCTCGGCCTGCTCGCGCAGCTCCGCGCTGCGCCCTTCGAGCCGGACCGGGTCGACCAGCACGATGCCGGCACCCGCAGGCAGCAGGTCCAGCAGCCACGCTGGCGCCGGATGCATCGCGGTGATCAGCGACTCGGCGCCCTCGAACACGATCCCGTCGGCGAGCATGCCGAACTGGTCGGCGAGGTCGGGGATGCGTGAGGCGAGCGCGCGGGCCGTGCCGGCGGTCTCGTCGTCGAGGACCAGCTCCCGCGCCGCGTAGATGTCGACTGTGTCAACCGGTTCGAGTGCCCGTTGGTCGGCCACGCCGAACCAGCGCAGCTGATCGACGTCGTCACCCCAGAACTCGACCCGCAACGCGTGGTCGTGGGAGGACCCGAAGATGTCGACGATGCCGCCGCGCACGGCGAACTCACCGCGTTGGGCAACGAGCGTCGTGCGGACGTAGCCGAGCGTCGCGAGCTGGTGTACCAGGTGGTCCAGGCCACCGTCGTAGGCGGGTGACAGGACGATCGGACGCCGCTCCCCCAGCCGAGGGTCCATCGGCTGCAGCAGCGCGCGCACGGGTGCGACCACGGCGTGCAGGTCGTCGGTGCCGAGCCGGTCGAGCGCCCGCAGGCGCGTCCCCACCGTCGCCGGCTGGGGTGACAGCCGCTCGTGCGGCAGCGTCTCCCACGCCGGGAACAGCGCGACGCGGTCGGTGCCGATGAACGCGCCGAGCCCGTCGACGAGCTGCTCGGCGTCGCTGGCTGTCGGGGTGACGATCAGCAGCGGTCGCGCGCGTTCGCTCAGCAGGGCACAGGCCAGGGGGCGCAGCGCAGGACCCACGTGCAGAGCACCCGGCACGAACATGTCAGTGTCGAGTGAGGAACGGACGTGGTCCAGCAGCCCCGACAGGGGCGGGCGGGGCGTGCTCATGGCCCTAATGGTGACACACTGCCGCGTCGCCGGAGTGCGGATGCATCGGTTGTCGGGGCAGCACCGGGACGTGCTGCCACGATGGGCCCATGCTCGCTCGATGGTTCGATACGGCGCTTGCGCTCGTGCGCGCCACACGTGACCGCGCGGCGGGACACGACCTGATGCTGGTGGCCGCCGGCCTGACCCTGTATGCCGGCATCGCCATCGTGCCGCTGCTCCTGCTCGGCCTGTACGGCGCCGGCCTGGTCATCGACCCGGATCGCGTCGCGATGCTGGTGCGGGACCTCGCGACGTTCGTGCCACCCACGATGGGCGTGCGGCAGATCATCCGTTCCCTCGCCGACGCCGGCCCGAGGCTGGGCATCGGCTCCCTGATCGCATCGGTGCTCGCCGCGACGACGTACGGCGAGGGCATGCTGCGCGCCGTCGACGTGCTGGAGGGCCAGCAGCGCCGGAACCGGACGCTGGCGGGGCGCATCCGGGTGCTGCCGTACGTGGGGGTGTTCCCGCTCGTGACGGTCGCGGGCCTGCTGACAGTCGCCGCGCTACCGGACATGCTCGGCGGCGGGACGATCGGGCAGGTCCTCGGGGTGTACCTGACGTTCTGGATTGGCTGGCTGTCGGCGACCGCCCTGCTCGTCGTGCTGTACCGGCTCTTCTCCGTCCAGCGCCTGCGCTGGCCCGCGACGGTATGGGGTGCGCTGGCGACCGGGTCGTTCCTGGCGGGGATGTCGCTGGGCTGGGTGCTCGTGCTGCGCTACGGCGTTGCGGTCGGCCGCGCGTTCGGCGGCTCGGTGGACGTCGGCAGGGTCGTGTTGTTCACCGTGTATCTGCTGCTGGTGCAGGTCGCCGTCCTGCTCGGCTACCTGCTGGTCCTGTCGATCGACGCGCACCTCACCTCCCCCACGCCGGACTCTGACCCCCACCCCGAAACCTGACCCCCACCTCGTGCACCGAACGTCGAGGTGGGGAGCAGAAGGCGGACGCAGCGCGACCAATCACCCACACCCCGAAGCTGACGCCCAAAGGTGAGGAGCGAACGTCGAGGTGGGGAGCGAAGTACGGGACGGGGGCGTCAGGCGGGGTGGGGGGCATGGTGGATGTTCTGGGCCGGTTCGAGACCCTCGGCCACCAGGTCGCGCGTCGCCTCGGCGGCGCGGCGGACCGCCGCCAGCGCGTCCTCGCGCTGCGCCGCGGGGATGCGTGCCAGGACGTGGGTCGCGGCGTTCTGCCGTCCGGGCGGGCGGCCGACGCCGATGCGCACGCGGACGAAGTCACGCCCCCCGCAGCGGTTGATGATGTCGCGCACCCCGTTGTGGCCCCCGGGGCCACCCCCGCGCTTGAGGCGGACGACCCACGGCTCGAGGTCGATGTCGTCATACACGACGACCAGGCGCTCCAGTGGGACCTTGTAGAAGCGCAGCGCCCGCTGGACCGGCCCGCCCGATGTGTTCATGTACCCCCCAGGCACGAACAGCGTGATCGGCGGGCCGTCGGGTCCGAGACGCCCGTCGGCGGCGACGCCACCGGCGCGGTGCCGGGTCATGCGCAGGCCGAGCTCCTCGGCGAGCAGGTGCACCGCGTCGGCACCGAGGTTGTGGCGGGTGCCGGCGTACTCCGCGGCCGGGTTGCCCAGGCCGACGATCAACGTGCGCTCGTCGTCCACGACGAAGGTGCGGGCGACCTACTCGTCTCTGCCGCCGCCGGTGCCGCCACCCTCCTCCGTGGCCTCGGCCTCGCTCGCGTCAGCCGGCACGGGCTGGCCCTCGGCTCCGAGCGCCTTCTCGAGCTCCTCGCCCTCGGCGACCTCAATCTCGGGCACCTCGACCTGCGGGATGTAGACGGACACGACGGCGTGCTCGGGGTCCTCGAGCAGTTCGACGCCCTCGGGCAGGTCGAGGTCGTCGAGGCGCTTGACGTCGCCGACCCCCATGTCGGAGATGTCGAGCTCGAGGCTGTCGGGCACCTCCAGCGGTAGGACCTCGACCGGCACGTCGAACCGCACCTGGTCGACGACGCCGCCCTCGTCGGCGCCGGCTGCCTCGCCGGTGAGGTGTATCGGGACGTCGACCGTGACCTTGCGGCTGCGGTCGACGACGACGAAGTCGACGTGCATGATCTCGCGCCGCACCGGGTGTCGCTGCAGCTGCCGCGCCAGCGTCAGGTGAGTGTCCCCGCCGACCTCGAGGCGGATCAGGGCATTGAGCCCGGCGTCCGTGCGCAGGGCGTGGTAGAGCTCCAGCGCGTCGACCGACACCGGGGTTGCATCGAGGTCCGCGCCGTAGGCGACCGCGGGCACGCGACCAGCTCGGCGGAGGCGACGACCCTCGCCCTTGCCGCGGCCGTCGCGCGCCTCCGCGGTGAGCGTCACCTGGTCAGCCATCGCCTGCACTCCTCTTGGTCACTGCAGGAAGAAGAAGATCGAGATCCGCTGTGCGGACAAGCGAAGACGCGTCCGGCACCGGCGACAGGCCAGTCTAGGCAGGCCGCGTGATCGCCACAACTTCGTGCGAGGAGCGGTGTGCCTATTCGGGCGCGGGGATCGTCAGCTCGAGCCCGACGCGCAGCGGCGCCGACGGGTCGATGTCGTTCGCTTCGGCGATCGCCGGCCATCCGTCGGACGTGTCGTAGAACTGCTCGGAGATCTTCGTGCCGGTGTCGCCTGCCACGACCTCGTACGTGACGGGGAACTCGTCACCGCCACCACCACCTCCGCCACCCTCGTCTGCCGCAGCGTCGCCGCTGGCGACCTCCGATGGCGCCGCCGCGGTCTCGGATGGCGCGGCGGTCGCGTCCTCGCCGAACACCACCGTGTCGCCGATGGTCTGCAGCAGCATCGGCACGGCGATGAGCACGACGACGAGCATGACGGCAAGGGCGCCAAGCCAGCGCAGCGGGGGCGACAGCTCCACGTGTTCTCCTCTGGCTCGGGCGTGCGCGCCGGCATCCAGTGTCCCCCGGCGACCCTACTGGTTGCGATCGTCGAACAGCTCGCTGACCGACTCGTCCTCGAAGATCGCCTTCATTGTGCTCGCGACGATCGCCGCGATCGAGACGACCTCGATCTTCGCGCAGTCGCAGTCGGCCGGGATCGGCATGGTGTTGGTCACGACCACGGTATCGATGGCCGAGTCCGAGAGCCGCTCGCAGGCCGGACCCGACAGCACGGGGTGGGTCGCGGCGACCACGACCCGGGCGGCGCCGCGGTTGACCAGGGCCTCGGCGGCACCGCAGATCGTTCCCGCGGTGTCGATCATGTCGTCGACGAGCACGACCGTACGGCCCTCGACGTCGCCGACCACGGCCAGCGTGCGGGCGACGTTGTGGGCCTCGCGAGTCTTGGCGAGGAACGCCATCCGCGCGCTGGGCAGCAGCGCCTGGTACTTCGAGGCGAGCTTCACGCCGCCGGCGTCGGGCGACGCGATCACCAGGTCGTCGTCGGCGAACCGTTCGGCGAGCCAGCTGACCAGCAGGGGTAGGGCCGTCAGGTGGTCCAGCGGCTTGTTGAAGAACCCCTGGATCTGGCCGGTGTGCAGGTCGACCGACACGACCCGGTCAGCACCCGCCGTCGTGAGCATGTCGGCGAGCAGGCGGGCGGTGATCGCCTCGCGCGACCGGGCTTTGCGGTCGGCGCGGGCGTACCCGTAGTACGGGCAGACGGCGATGATGCGCTTGGCGGACGCGCGCTTGGCCGCGTCGATCATGATGAGCTGCTCGACGATGTTGTTGTTGACCGGCGAGCAGTGGGTCTGGATGAGAAACACGTCGCTGCCACGCACGTTCTCCTGGTACCGCACGTACAGCTCGCCGTTGGAGAACTCGTGGATGTCGACCGAGCCCAGGCGCATCCCCAGGTGGTCGACGACCTCACGCGCGAGCTCGGGGTACCCCCGGCCGGTGAAGACCTGCATCCGCTTCTTGGTCACGACTTCCATCGCGGTGTGTCCTCAGGTCTCGTTCGACGCCCGTCGGCGTTCGGCGTACCCCTCGATGATGCGTTGCTGGTTGCGTTCCAGCGCGAGCGCACCGGGCGGTACGTCACTGGTGATGACCGATCCCGCACCCGTGTACGCATCGTCGCCGACCTTGACCGGGGCGACCAGCATCGTGTCGGCCCCGATGCGCACCCGGTCGCCGATGGTCGTCTGGTGCTTGCGGTAGCCGTCGTAGTTGACCGTCACGGTGGCCGCGCCGATGTTGGAGCCGGCGCCGATCACGGTGTTGCCGATATAGGACAGGTGCGGCACCTTGCTGCCCTCACCCACGACCGACTGCTTGATCTCGACGAAGGCGCCGGCCTTGGCGCGGTGGGCGAGCTCGGCTCCGGGACGCAGGTAGGTGAAGGGCCCGACGTTCGCGTCCGGCCCGATGTGCGCCGACAACGCCACGGTGTAGGTGACGGCCGCACCCGCCTCGACGGTGGTGTCGATCAGCCGGGTGTCTGGGCCGATGACCGCGCCGGAGGCGATGCTCGTGGCCCCCTCCAGGTGGGTGCCCGGCAGGAGCGTGGCGTCGGCCGCGACCACGCAGCCTGCGCCGACGTAGGTCGTGGCCGGGTCGACGACCGTCACGCCGTCGCGCATCAGCTGGTCCAGCATGCCTGCGCGCAGCACGGCGCCGGCCGCCGCCATCTCCGCGCGGTCGTTGACGCCGCGCACCGTCGCGGCGGCCGCACGCACCGCGGCCAGCCCCTCGCCGACCAGTGGCTCGACGACATCGGTCAGGTACTCCTCACCCTGGGCGTTGTCGGTCCCCAGGCGTCCGATCTCGCGACGCAGGGCTGCGGTGTCGAACACGTACATCGACACGTTGACCTCGCGCACCGCCCGCTCCTCAGGAGTGGCGTCGCGCTCCTCCGCGACGCGTAGGACCGCCCCGTCGTCGTCGCGTAGGATGCGCCCGTAGCCGGTGGGGTCATCGAGCACCGTGGTCATCATCGCCACCGCGTTGCCGGGCTGGACCTCGAACATCCGGTCCAGCGGCGCGCCAGCGACCAACGGGGCGTCCCCAGGGACCACCATGACGATGTCGATGCCGTCCAGGGCACCCGCCTCGAACACGACCCGCACAGCGTGGCCCGTCCCCCGCTGCTCAGCCTGGTGGACCGTGACCAGCTCCAGGCCGGGCACCTGCGCGGCGTCGGCGGCCACGTCGTCACCCTGGTGGCCGACCACCACCACGACACGGTCGAGCTCGAGAGGACGCAGCGCGGACAGCACCCACTGCAGCAGCGACCGACCGGCGACCTGGTGCAGGACCTTCGCCAGGTCGGACTTGAAACGGGTGCCTTTTCCGGCTGCCAGGACGACGGCTGCACGGCTCATTTGGGTGTTGTCTCGGATTGGTCGACGGCTCAGCGGGCTGCTCGGTGTGGCTGGGAGGGAAGGGATCGAACCTTCAACTCCGACTCCAAAGGACGGCGTGATGCCATTTCACCACCTCCCATCGCCCCCGCGGCGGAGCACGCGCACGAGAGATGGCGCTTACTCTAACGTCCGCAGCAGCGGGCCCGTGTCGGACAGCCCGGCGTCGCGTGACAGCTCCGGGCCACCGGCCGGCGACGTCGCGACGATGGCCTGCGGGCACCAGTGCTCGATGGCGCGGGCGAGGGCGCGCGCGGCGGCTTCGTCCGGGGCCAGCGCCAGCAGCGTCGGGCCGCTGCCGGCCAGGACCGCGGCCAGCGCTCCCGCCTCCAGCAGCTGACGCTTGCGGCTGCGAAGCTTTGGGCGCAGCGAGAAGGCGGCGTCCTCGAGCTCGTTGTCGAGCGCGGCCGCGAGCCGGCCGGGATCGGTCGAGCGGACCGCGTAGAGCACCTCGTCGGCGCGTGTGTCCGCTGGGCGCGACCGGTGGTCCCAGGCGCGGTAGACCGCCGGCGTCGACAGGGGCTCGGGGTCGGGGCAGATGACCCAGTGGAACGGTCCGCGCGCCAGCACCGGGGTGATGTCGGTGCCACGGCCGGCGCCGAGCGCGGTGCCCCCGGTGACGCAGAACGGCACGTCGCTGCCAAGCTCGGCGCCCACCGACCGGAGCTGTTCGACCGACAGGCCACAGCGCCACAGGCGGTTCAGCGCGACGAGCACGCCCGCGGCGTCGGCCGAGCCGCCGGCCATGCCGGCCATCACCGGGATGTGCTTGTCGAGGTCGATGATCGTGCGGACAGCGTCACGGTCGGTGCCGCTCTCGGAGGGCACGATGCCGCTGAGTTCCCCGAGGCGCAGCGCAGCGCGCAGCGCGAGGTTGTCACGCCCCTGCGGCAGGGTTGGATCGGCCCAGAGCTCGACGCGCATGTGCCTGCGGGCCGCCGGATGGTGGCGTCTGCCCGGGAGGCCGAGGAGCGCGACCCGCAGGTCGTCGTACACCGAGACGGTCTGAAACACCGTGACCAGCTCGTGGTAACCGTCCGCCCGCCGGCCGCGGATGGCCAGGAACAGGTTCAGCTTCGCGGGAACGCGGACGCGCAGCGCGCTGCCGTCGATGTCCTCGGCTGCCACCGATGCGAACTCCCGGACCTCGGTGATCGTCGTGGCCCGAGCGGTGCGACCGCGTCGATCAGGGTGGACAGCGAGTCATGGTAGGGGCAGCGACGCTCCGTCGGCAATGTGGCGGTCGCGCAGCGCGTCAGCCAGCTCACACCATGTCGTCAGCGGGAGCTGCTCTGCGCGGACGTCGGGTGCCAGGCCGACCGCAGCCAGCGCCACGTCGACCCGCGCGGTGTCGAGCAGTGGCGCGAGCGCGTTGCGCAGACGCTTGCGGCGCTGGGTGAAGCCCTGGTCGATCAGGGCTACGACCGTCGGGCGCGGTATCGCGCGCTCCCACGGCCGTGGCTCGAGGTGCACGGTCACCGAGTCGACGCCCGGCACGGGCTGGAAGGCCCGCCGACTGACCCGCGCGACCACGCGAGCGTCGGCGTAGGCGCCGATCTTGAGGCTGACCGCACCGAACTGGGGATCGCCGACCTCGGCGGTCCACCGCTGCCCGACCTCACGCTGCACCATGAGGTGCAGCCGCGAGAAGTGCTCCAGCGCCAGCGTGTCCAACGTGACTGACGTGCCGATCGCGTACGGCAGGTTGGCCACGACCAGCGCGGGAGCCGGGATCTCGGCGACGAGGTCGACGTCGCGTACGTCAGCGTGGATCACCCGCACCATGGGATCGTCGCCGACGACCTCGGTCAGCGCCCGCACCATCCCGGCGTCGACCTCGATCGCCGTCACCCGCGCACCGGCCGTGCGCAGCGCGAGCGTCAGGCTG
The DNA here is from genome assembly GCA_035461305.1 of Euzebyales bacterium. NCBI lineage: Bacteria > Bacillati > Actinomycetota > Nitriliruptoria > Euzebyales > Euzebyales bacterium. The sequence goes on from DATHVN010000090.1 coordinate 53,412, forward strand.
CCCAGGCCTGGCCCGATTTCGCACACCTGGTCCCCCGGCCGCACGCCCGCATCGGCGACCATACGGCGCAGGGTGTTGTGGTCGATCACGAAGTGCTGACCGAGCCGGCGGTTCGGTGCCAGGCCATGACGACGGAGCAGGTCGCGCAGCTCGGTGACGCTGAGCAGGCGGCCGGTCCGGCCGTTCACGCCGCGTCGGCCGGCGCGGGCAGCGCGAACGCGCGACGGGCATTGGCGCTGGTGAGCTGGCCCATCTGCTCGCCCGTCATGCCGTGCAGCTCGGCGAGCGTGGCGGCGACGAGCGACACCCGCGACGGCTCGTTCGTCTCACCGCGGTGGGGGTGCGGCGACAGGTACGGCGCGTCGGTCTCGGTCAGCAGCAGCTCGGGGGGCACGGTGGCCGCGGCGTCGCGCAGGACCGGTGCGTTGAGGAAGGTCACGGTACCCGAGAACGACATGTACCAGCCGTTCGCGGCGCACCGCTTCGCGAACTCGGTGTCGCCGGAGAAGCAGTGGAAGACCACGCGCTCGGGTGCGCCCTTGTCGTCGAGGATGTCCAGGACGTCGGCATGGGCGTCCCTGCAGTGGATGACCAGCGCCTTGTCGAGCTGCTTGGCAAGGTCGATGTGTGCCCGGAACGCCGCGCGCTGCTGGTCGTTGGGCGAATGGTCACGGTAGTAGTCGAGCCCGGTCTCGCCGATGCCGACCACCCGCGGATGCTCCGCGAGCTGCGCGAGGCGGCCGATCACCGCCTCGGTCGCTTCGATGGCGTTGTGCGGATGGATGCCCACGACAGCCCACACCACGGGTACGGCACCCGCGGTCTGCACGCACTCGGCCGACGACGCGAGGTCGACGCCAACGGTCAGCATCGTGTCGACCCCGGCGTCGATGGCACGTTCGACGACGGCGCGGGGGAACTCCCCGTCAACCATCTCGAGGTGACAGTGCGTGTCGATGTACACCGGTGCCGGACCCTCCGTCCGGATCGCTCGAGGTCGCGGGTGGCTCAGGCCCGCAGGAGCGGAAGCCTAGCAGCGCCCACCGGCCCGTCCGGGGTGGCCGGCGGTTTCCTGCCTACGCCTCACTCGTCGCCGATGAACGCCAGCAGGACGGACGCGGCGACGAGCACGACGGCGCCGACGACCCACGCGGTCGGGATGCCCGCAGCGGCGGCGACTCGGGTCAGGGCGATGCTCGCGATGACGTTGCCGACCTGCTCGGTCAGCGATTGCGCTGACACCATCGTCGCGCGGCGTTGGGCGGGCACCCGCTCATGGAGCATCTCGGCCTCGGCGACGCTGCGCAGCGCGCCGAGGGCGTAGACGCCGACGAAGGCGGCGGAGGCCGCCGCGAACGTTGGCGCCGCCGCCAGACCGGCCAGAGCGGCGGCAGACAGGGCGGTGGCCACCGCGGCCATACGTCCGGCGTGGCGGGCGATCGCGCCCGGCAGCCGGTCCGCGAGCCAGGCGCCGGCCGCGGCACCCAAGCTCATGGCGACAACGACGTAGCCGAAGGTCCTGGTCGCCCGTGACGCGCTGCCCAGCAGATCGGTGAACCGCGGCTGCCACAGCACCTCCACGCCGACGTAGGCGATGGCCGCCAGGACGAATGCGCCGAACAGCCGCCGCAGGTCGCGCGCGCCTGCGGCGGCGCGCAGGCCCTCGACCACGATCGCCGGGACCGCGCGGACACTGGCGCGCCATCGGCCCGCCACCCGCGGCCGGGACTCGTGGACGAGGACGAGCACGGCCGAGAAGCTGAGGACCTCCGCGACGAGCCCGCCGTAGACCGGCAGCGTCAGCTGCGAGACCGGTCCGTCCAGCGGCAGGCCGGCGCCGAGGGTGGGCAGCAGTGCAGAGAGCAGGGCGCCTGTAGCCAACGCGATGCCCTCGGCGAAGCCGGCGGCGGACAACCCGGGACGCAGCGCCGTGGCGGGATCGACGACCCGCACCGTGTCGACGTACCACGACTCGAGCGGGCCGGTCAACAGCGCGCGGCCCAGCCCGCCGACCACGGCACCGGCGAGGAAGTGCCATGCCGTGGTGCCGAACCCGAGTGACAGCAGCAGGCCGGTGTCGGCGACCGTCGCAACCAGAAGCACCGGCCGCCGGCCGAGCGTGTCGGCGAGACCGCCGGTCGGCAGCTCCAGCAGCGCCGTTGTCAGCCCGTAGGCGGCGAACATCAGGCCGACGGTCGGCAGTGCCAGGCCCCGCTGGGTCGGCACCAGCACCAGGATCGGGATCACGAACCCGATCGGCAGCCACCGCAGGCCGTGGCAGACGAGGAACGCACGCGTGATCCGGCGCGTCGCTCGGGGGGTCTCGGGCACCAGCGGCTCAGCCGTCGTCATCGTCGTCGACCGTGGTGCGCGGCGTGCGGGCCGGTCCGGGGGTCGGCGGTACGACCCGCACACCAGCCACCTCGTGCATCGGGAAGGCCAGCAGGTGCAGGCGCACGTGCTCGGCGTCGCCAGGGATCGGTGCGGCACCGTCGCGCCGCGCGATGGTGGTCGCCAGCGCGGCCTGGATCGTGTCGTGCAGCGCCGTGACCAGAGCGTGCAACTCGTCGGCCGTCGCCAGCAGGTAGTAGTCCGAGCGGTCGGCCGCGTCACGCCACGCCTGGGACCAGTCGCCACGTTCTGCAGTCCACGTGGCGGCCTCGCGCTCGCGCGCCCGGTCGCCGTACGACTCGAGCCATGCGGCCGCCGGCGCCCCCTCGGTATCGTCGAAGTCGGTCGACTGGAACGAGCTGAGGTCGTGGGCGGCCCGCCACCAGCGGTCCCGCCGGGTCCCACGCTCGGGTTCCTCCTCCACGAGCCCGGCGGCGGCGAGCATGCGCAGGTGGTAGCTGGTCAGACCGCTGGACTCGTCGAGCTGGTCGGCCAGCCTGCTGGCCGTCGACGGTCCGGTGATGCGCAGCGCACCGAGGATCCGCAGCCGCAGCGGATGCGCGAGTGCCTTGAGCCGCTCGGTGTCGAGGTCCGCGTGACGAGGTTCCATGCCTGCAGGGTAGAACTGCAAAGATTAGTTTGCAAAAATTGTCTTTGCCGTTGTCCCGCGGGCATGCACGTGCTAGGTGCCCGGATGCCCCTATGCGTCCTCGAGGCGGGGGAACAGCAGATCGCCACGCGTCGTCGCCGCGCCGACCGGCATCGCGCCCTGAGCCGCCGCGTCCGGAAAGCGCTGGTCGTCCAGGTCGGCGTCGATGCCCAGCCTGGACCACAGGGCCTCGGCCGCGTCGGGCATCACCGGCAGGATCAGCACGGCGATGATGCGCAGCGCGTCGACGCAGGTGTACAGCGTTGTGTGCAGGCCGTCGATGTCACCGGCCTTGCGCTGCGCCCACGGCGCGCGCGCCTCCACATAGCGGTTGACGCCGGACACGAACGTCCACAGCGCCTGCAACCCCGCCTTGAAGTTGAGCCTGTCGAACGCCCGGAGGCCGTCGGTGGCGACCGCGAGGTCGTCCGCCAGCCGCCGCTCGGGATCGCCGGACGCGCCGGTCGGCTCGGGTACCGCGCCGTCGCAGTACGAGCCGACCATGTTGAGCACCCGGTTGACCAGGTTGCCCAGGTCGTTGGCGAGGTCGGCCGTGTACCGATCGGTCATCGACTCCCACGAGAACGTGCCGTCCTGCCCGAATGAGATCTCCCGCAGGAAGTAGTAGCGATAGCAGTCGCGGCCGAAGTGGTCGACAAGCTGCGAGGGGGCGATGCCGGTGGCGTTGGACTTGCCCATCTTCTCGCCACCGACCAGCAGGAACCCGTGCGCGTAGACCTGCCGGGGCACCTCGACGCCGGCGGCCATCAGCATCGCGGGCCAGTACACGGCGTGGAATCGCAGGATGTCCTTGCCGATCAGGTGGACGTCGGCCGGCCAGCGGCGGTCAAACTCGTCGCTGTCGCCGTAGCCCGCCGCGGTGATGTAGTTGAGCAGCGCGTCGAACCACACATAGAAGACGTGACCTGGCTCCCATGGCACCGGCACGCCCCAGTCGAAGGCGCTGCGCGAGGCCGAGATGTCGGCCAGGCCCGACGCCACGAAGGACCGCACCTCGTTGAGCCGCGCGGCCGGGCGCACGAACTCGGGGTGCTCGTCGTACAGCGCGAGCAGGCGGTCGCCGTACCGCGACAAACGGAAGAACCAGTTCTCCTGCTCGAGGCGCTCGACCGGCCGGAGGTGGATCGGGCACAGGTCGTCGCCGACGAGCTCCTCGACGGTGTAGTACGCCTCACAGCGCACGCAGTAGGGCCCCGCGTAGGTGTCGGTGTACAGGTCACCCAGGTCGTACAGGCGCTGCATGAACTCCTGCACGCGCTTGGTGTGACGTGGCTCGGTCGTGCGGATGAAGTCGTCGTTGGAGATCCGGAGCAGCTTGTTCATCTCGTGCCAGCGCGGGTTGATGCCGTCGACGAACGCCTGTGGGGTCGTGCCCTGTTCCGCGGCGGTCTGAGCGATCTTCTGGCCGTGCTCGTCGGTACCGGTGAGGAAGAAGACGCGGTCGCCGTTGAGCCTGCGCCATCGGGCCAGCACGTCGGCGGCGACTGTCGTGTAGGCGTGGCCGATGTGCGGGTCGTCGTTCGGGTAGTAGATCGGCGTCGTGACGTAGAACGTGTCCTTGTGGGCAGTCATCACAGCCTCGCGGTCGAACGGTGGCGTGCGGGGTGGAACGGTGCGAGGTTGGGGCGTCCGGCGGCGCAGCGGCGCTAGTGGAGCGCGGCGACGGTCCGACGGGCGCCCGAGGGCATGACCATGCCGTCCCGACCGAGGTGCATCCGCGCAGCATGGGCCGGCACCATCGTGCGGCCCTGGTCGTCGACTGCCATCCGGGGTTGCACCTCCTGTCGCGCCAGTGTAGGACCCCGGGGCGCGGAGAGGCGACCGCGCGGCGCACCGGTGGGCCCGGCGCTGTTCGGCCGGGCTGCATCCGCCGTTCACCTGTCCCACACCAGCCGTTTTCCGCGCTCCTCCAACGGCCCGGCGGCCGTGCAGGAACGCTGCCGGTTCACCGGCGAAAGTGCGCTCGATGACACCATGCCGTCACGCCGTACGCTGATGCCACTCGCCGCGGGCACGCCTGGCTGACCTGCAGATGGACGTGCGCTACGACTGCTGGCACGAGCCGTCGAACACGAGCGACAACGGGAAGTCCGCGGAGGTCGTCGCGCCGGGCTGTTCCGCCGGTACTTCCTGCGCGCGACCGTCGGGCTCTCGGCGGCGGGGCTCAGCACGATCGCCACGCGAGGCGGCGCACAGACGGCGGCGGACATGATCGTGCCCTTGAGGCGCGTCCCCACCAGGAGCGGGGGGTGCGCTTCTGGGACACCAGCCCGACTCCGCGTTGGTGCGCGTCCCCACCGGGAGCGGGGGGTGCGCTTCTGGGGACACCAGCCCGACTCCGCGTTCGGGCGCGTCCCCAGACGGGTGGGGTCAGGGGGCGCGCGGCGTTCGTCAGGCGTCGCGCGCGGCCACGATCGCATCGTAGACCCGCGCCCTCCGCGCCCCTGTCGCCCGCGCGACCGCCGCGATGGCGGCGTTCGTGGCCATCCCCGTGGCGATCAGGCCGCGGACACGCTCGACGAGCTCGGCGTCGTCGAGCCGGTCGACATCCGCCGCTCCCCCCGGGGCAGGTGCGCCGCCGACGACCAGGGTCAGCTCGCCGCGCACACCTTCGCGGCGGACGGTCGCGGCCAGCGTGTCCAGGGGGTCCCGGAGCACCTGCTCGTGCAGCTTCGTCAGCTCCCTGGCCAGCGCGGCGGGGCGTGGGCCCAGCGCCGCGGCCAGGTCGTCGAGCTCGTCGGCGGCCCGGTGCGGGCTGAGGTAGCACACGAGCGTGCGGGTCTCGTCGGCAAGGGCCGCGACGCGCCGCCGCCGTTGCGCGGCGCGTCGCGGGAGGAAGCCCTCGAACACGAACCGGTCTGTCGGCAGGCCGGACAGCACCAGCGCATGGACCGCGGCGACCGGTCCGGGGATCAGCTCGACCGGCACCTCCGCATCGATCGCCGCGCGCACCAGCACGTATCCCGGATCACTGATGCCGGGCGTTCCCGCGTCGGTGGCGACGACCACCGTCTCGCCGGCGGCCGCCCTGGCGACCAGCCAGGGAGCACGCTCGGCCTCCGTGTGGTCGTCGAGGCGGACCATCGGCCGCCCCAGGCCGTGGTGTGCCAGCAGCCGCCCGGTGTGCCTGGTGTCCTCGGCCGCGACGACGTCGGCGGCCGCGAGCGCGTCGAGGGCGCGCGGGCTCAGATCACCGAGGTTTCCGATCGGCGTGGCGACCAGCACGATGCGTCCTCCTGCCCCAGCCACGTCCGTCCTCCTTCCGCCCCCGGGCTCCCGGGGACTGCACAGCTGCACAGCTAGACTGCACCATCCATGGCACTCGACCTCGGCGCGGCCGACACGACCGCGGACGACACCCCTGACGCCACCGGACCCAGGGCCGCTGCCGGTGCCGGATCGCGCCGCGCGTCAGTGGCCGGACTCCTCCTGGAGCCCGAGCGCCTGCGCTGGCTGCTGCCGCTCGTGGTGATCGCCTTCGCGGCGTGTCTGCGCTTCGCGTACCTGCCGCATCCGGAGCGCATCTACTTCGACGAGACCTACTACGCGACCAACGCGGCACAGCTGCTCGACTACGGCGTCGAGGCCGAGCCGCGTGTCGAGAGCGATCCTGCGCAGGGCGTGGACCCCGTGTTCGTCGTGCACCCGCCGGTCGGCAAGTGGCTGATCGCGGCCGGCGTCGCGGCGTTCGGCGACGACGCGTTGGGCTGGCGGTTCTCATCGGCCGTCGCCGGCACGCTGTTCGTGGCCGCCACGTACTTCATCGCGCTTCGGCTGTTCCGCCGGCGTGGCGTCGCCGCGCTGACCGCGTTCCTGCTCAGCATCGAGGGCCTGGCGCTGACGATGAGCCGCATCTCGATGCTCGATATCTTCCTGGCGCTGTTCGTCGCGCTGGGCGTCTGGGCGCTGCTGATCGACCGTGACCACAGATGGGCGCTGGTCGCCGGCACCGAGAGCCTGCCCGACGAGGGGACGGTCGCCCGACTTCACGCCGCCCGGACCGTCACCGGCGACCGCGATCCGCCCTTCGGGTCGGACGCCCACGCGTCCGACGGTGCCGCTGCACCGGACCGCAGCGCCGGCGTCCGCCTGCGGCGACTCCCGCGCATGCCGCGTACGTACGTGTGGCTCGCAGGCGTGGCGCTCGGCCTCGCGCTGGCAACCAAGGTGTCAGCGCTGCTGGCCATCGCAGCGGCCGGGCTGTACCTGCTGTGCAGCGAGCTGGCGTGGCGGCGTGCGCTGACCGGCACGTGGTGGCGCCAGCCCTGGAGGCTGGTCGGCCTGGGCGTCGGCGCACTGCTCGTCGTCCCGGCCGTCGCGTACGTCGTCTCGTACGCCTCGTGGTTCGCCAACTACGAGCGCACGCGGCCGGGCGCGGAGGCGTGCAGCGTCGAGCGCTGCGACGTGGGCCCCGTCGACATGGCGCGTGGCTGGATCGGCGAGCAGCAGGACATCCTCCGCTTCCACCGGGACCTCGAGGTCACCCATGACTACCGCGCGCCGGCGATCTGGTGGCCCCTGACGCGACGCCCGGTCGTCTATTACTACGAGTCCTGCCTGGACAGTCGCGAACCCGACCGCGCGTGCGACGTGCCACCAGGGACCCTCGAGGAGATCATCGGCCTGGGCAATCCGGCGATCTGGTGGACCGCGCTCGCCGTCTACCCGTTCCTGCTGTACGCCGCCGTCCGTCGACGTGACCGGGTGGCCGCGACAATCGCGGTGTTCCTGCTCGGCCAGTACCTCCCCTGGCTCGGGCCTGCGCGGCCACTGTTCTTCTTCTACGCCCTGCCGATTGTGCCGTTCGTCGTGCTCACGCTCGGGTGGGCGGCCGCCCTGCTGCTGGCCCGGCGCGGCGTGCGGTGGGTGCCGATCGGCGCGGCCTCACTCGCGCTCGTGGCGTTCATCTGGTGGGCGCCCGTCTACTACGGCATGCAGCTGAGCGAGTCCGCCTGGCGGATGCGCATGTGGTTCAACAGCTGGATCTGAGCGCGCGTTGTCGTCCCCGCGCGGCGCGACGACGCAACCCGGCGTGGGGGCGGACGACAGCTCAGAACCGGTCCGGAGTGGAGTCGCAGGCCCCAACGGCTACACCCGCGTGTGCGTGGTGCCGAGGGCAGGCCGCGGCGCCGAGGAGGAAGCGTTCGATGGCCGACGCGCCGATGCGCGGTGTGCTGATCGGTGCCAGCAACGACGCCCGCCTACCACATCGACGCGTGGAACCGGCTGCCTGACGTACGCATCACCGCCGTCTGCGACGTCGAGCCGATCCGCGCCGACGACCTCGCGCAGCGGCACGGCATCGCTGCGCGGTTCACGGACCGGCGCGGGATCGTCCACGTGCACGAGCCGGACCTCGTCGACTCGTCACACCGCCGGACGTCCACGCCGACCAGTGCCGCCACGCCGCAGCCCGCGGGCGCACATCATCTGCCAGCGCCCGCTCGCGCCGACCGCCGCCGAGGCCGCCGAACTGGTCGCCGACCTCGGCGATGCGCCCATCAGGCTGATGGTCAACGAGAACTGCCGCTGGCAGCCCTGGTACCGGGTGGCCCACGATCTGCTGGCCGCCGGCAGCATCGGCGACCCGACCACCCTGAGCGTACGCATGCGCACCGGTGAGCACTGGGGTGACGACGCGTACGCCGACATCGGCCGGTCGTCCGCGCCTGCTGCCGCACCAGGTCGGCGGCCACGTCGCCGAGGCGTTCAGCCTGCTGCAGGGTCAGATCGCCTGCTGTACGCCGGCACCCACACACAGCAGCCTCACGTCAGGGGCGAGGACGCGGACGTCGTGGTGTTCCGCTTCGAGGACGGCTCCACCGGATCCTCGACGCGAGCTGTGTCGAGGTCATCGAGGCCACCTACACGTCGGCGGCGGCCGGCCAGGCGGTCGTGCTGAGCTGAGACGACGGCGTGCGCCCACGCGCCACGCCACGCACGCCACGGTGTAGGATGCTCGGTGCCGCCGGATCTGCCCAGCGGTACCGTCGCGGTCAGCGAAGTCCGGTGTGAGTCCGGCGCTGTCCCGCAACTGTCAGGCCCCGCACGGCACGCACCACGCGTCCGGAACCGGGGACGAGCCAGGTCGCCTGCCTCGACGGTCACGGACCAGCTCTCGGATGAAGGGCAGTTCGTGTGGCGAACCCCATCGCCCTCGAGCGGCTGTTCATCCCTCCTGACACGGAGGGACATCGATGATCCGCACCGCCGACGCCTGTCGGTTCCTCTGCACGCTCCTGGTCCTCTTTACGGTCGCCGCCTGCGGTGGCGCACAGACGTCGGACGACGCTGCGCCCACGCCGGAGGCCACGGCCTCGAGCGCGCCATCCGAGGCGGCCACCGACCGGGCGCCGTTCCCCGTCACCGTCGAGGCCGCCAACGGCGAGGTCACCCTCGACGAACAGCCCACGTCGATCGTCTCGCTGTCGCCGACCGCGACCGAGATGCTGTTCGCAATCGACGCTGGCGACCAGGTCACGGCCGTCGACGAGTTCTCCACCCATCCGTCCGAAGCGCCGACCACCGACCTGTCCGGCTACGAGCCCAACGTCGAGGCGATCGCCGGCTACGAGCCCGACCTGGTCGTCATCGCCGACGACGGTGCCGACCTGTCGACCGCGCTCGGCGAGCTGGACATCCCGGTCATCGTGGCGCCCGCCGCGCAGACGCTGGATGATACGTACGCCCAGATCGAGCAGCTGGGCGCGGCGACGGGACATGAGGCCGAGGCCGCCGGCCTCGTGGAGCAGATGCACGACGACATCGACAAGATCACCGGCGACCTACCGGAGACCGACCGCCCACTGACCTACTACCACGAGCTCGACGACACCTACTACAGCGTGACCAGCGACACCTTCATTGGGCAGATCTACGAGCTGGCCGGGCTGACGAGCATCGCCGACGAGGTCGACGACGACGCGAGCGACGGCTACCCGCAGCTGTCCGAGGAGTTCATCATCGACGCCGACCCGGGGCTGATCTTCCTGGCCGACACCATCTGCTGCGGCCAGACGGCGGAGACCGTCGCCGAGCGCCCCGGATGGGACCAGATCGCCGCGGTGCGCGACGGCGCCGTGGTCGAGCTCGACGACGACGTCGCGTCGCGGTGGGGGCCACGGATCGTGGACCTCCTGCGGACCATCGGCGACGCGGTCGCCGCGCACGCGGGCAGCTGAGGCCGTCATGAGCCTTACGGAACCCCGCCCGACCACCACCGGCTCCGGTGGCGGTCCGGGTGCCGGCGCCCCGCCGCCACCCGGCAGGCCCGCCGGCCGTCTGCGCCGGGAGTGGCTGGTCGCCGGGGTCGTGGCCGTCGTCGCCACGGCCGCCGCGGGCATCGCCGTGGGCCCGGTGGACCTGCCGCTGTCCGCGGTCGCGCGGGCCCTGCTCGACCGGTTGCCCCTGGTCGACCTGCCGTCGGGGCTGTCCGACCGCGACCTGGCCATCCTGTGGCAGCTGCGCGTCCCGCGCGTCGCGCTGGGCCTGCTGGTCGGTGCCATGCTGGCGACCGCAGGTGCCGGGTACCAGGGCGTGTTCCGCAATCCCCTGGCCGATCCGTACCTCCTGGGCATCGCGGCCGGTGCCGGGGTCGGCGCCACCCTCGCCATCGTCTCCGGCGCGCCGTCGGGGACGTGGTGGATCGACCCGCTGCCCCTGGCGGCCTTCTGCGGTGCGCTCGCCGGGGTCGTCGCCACGTACGCGCTGTCGCGCTCGGTCGCCGGGGAGCGCAGCACCGTGTCGCTGATCCTGGCCGGCGTCGCCGTGGCGGCCTTCTTCACCGCCATCCAGACGTTCGTGCAGATGCGCAACATCGACTCGATCCGCAGCGTGTACGCCTGGCTGTTCGGCCGGCTGGCGACCACCGGCTGGAGCGAGGTCGTGCTGATCCTCCCCTACGTAGTGGTCTCGTCGGCGGTGCTGCTGACCCACAGGCGGCTGCTCGACGTCATCGGTGTCGGCGACCGCGAGGCCACGGCGCTGGGTGTGCCGGTTACGCGGGTCCGGGTCGTCGTGGTCGTGGCGGCGTCACTGGGCACGGCCGCCGCCGTCGCCGTGAGCGGCCTGATCGGCTTCGTCGGCATCATCGTCCCGCACACGGTCCGGCTGCTGGCGGGCTGGAGCTACCGCTGCGTGCTGCCGCTGTCGCTGCTGTTCGGCGGCGCCTTCATGGTACTGACCGACCTGATCGCACGACTCGCGCTCGCGCCCGCCGAACTGCCCATCGGGGTGGTGACCGCGTTCCTGGGCGCGCCGTTCTTCGTGCTGGTCCTCCGGCACAGAGGCGCGTCGTGAGCCGCGCCGCCACGGATCGCACGGGGTCCGTCACCCACCCGGTCGACGGGGCCGCGGACCTGGCCGTGACGGGCGTGCGGGTGTCCTACGGCGACCGCAGGGCGGTCGATGGCGTGACGCTGCGGGTGCCGACCGCCGGCTGGACCGCGCTGATCGGGCCGAACGGCGCGGGCAAGACGTCGCTGCTGCACGCCGTGTCCGGCGCGGTGCCCGCGACGGGCACGGTGGCCGTGGGCGGGGCGGACCTTGCCGGCGCCCACCCACGGCGTCGCGCACGCCACATCGCCCTGGTCCCCCAGCGTGCGGTGATCCCGGAGGCGATGACGGTCGTCGACTACGTGCTGCTCGGCCGCACCGCCCACATGTCGTACCTGGCCGTGGAGTCCGCCGCCGACCTGCAGGTGGTCTCCGACGTGCTCCGCCGGCTGGATCTCACCGCGTACTCCAGGCGTCCCGTGCAGGCGCTGAGCGGCGGGGAGCAGCAGCGCGTGGTCCTGGCCCGCGCGCTGGCCCAGCAGACCCCGGTGCTGCTGCTCGACGAGCCGACGTCCGCACTGGACATCGGGCACCGCCAGCACGTGCTCGACCTGGTCGACCGGCTGCGCCGCGAGTGTGAGCTGACGGTGCTGGCGGCGATGCACGACCTCACACTCGCCGCGCAGTACGCCGACCGGCTCGTCCTGCTCGACGGCGGACGGGTCGCCGCAGAGGGGGTCGCGACCGATGTGCTGACCCGCCAGCGGATCGCCGACCACTTCGACGCCGACGTGCACGTGCTGATCGCGCCCGACGGTGGCATCGCCCTGGTCCCGGCACGGACGCGCCGGTGAGTCCCTCAGCCGACCAGGTCACGCCACCGTCCGTGGCGCCACTCGGCGACCGCAGCGCGCGGGGGTGGTCCACCCACGCCGTGCAGCGCGCGGGCCAGCGCCTCGACGCCGTCGACCAGGCGCGGGCCCGGCCGGCTGACGTAGGCCGATCCGTCGACCGCGAGCAGCCGGGCCCCGCGGATCAGCGATCGCCAGGCCGGCCGCTCGGATACCTCGTCGGTCCGCGCGATCGTCTCGGCGAGGTCGCAGCCGCAGAACGCCGCGATCACGACGTCGGCGTCGACCTCGGCGAGCTCCTCGAACGTCGCACGCCGGGACGGCTCACCGGACCGCCCGAACAGGCTGACGCCGCCGGCCCGCTCGATCATGTCCGGCGCCCAGTGACCCGGCAGCCAGGGCGGGTCGGGCCACTCGAGCATCGCCACCATCGGGCGCGGCCGGTCGGCGACCGCCCACGTGACCGCATCGAGGCGGTGCTGCAGGGACTCGGCGAGCGCCGCGGCCGACTCCTCGGCGGCGACGGCGCGGCCCAGCTCGACGGCGGCCGGGAGCAGGTCGTCCAGCGTGTGCGGATCGGCCGCCACGACGCGCGCCTGCGCGCCCAGAGTGCACGCCGCCGCCTCGACCGCGTCGACAGGCACGGCGCACACGTCGCACAGCTGCTGCGCGACGACCACGTCGGGCGCGAGCGCCCGCAGGGCGTCGACGTCGAGCGCGTAGATCGTGTGCTCGTCGCGGATCCCTGCGCTCACCGCCGCGTCGATCGCGGCGGACGACAGCGTCGATCCCCCGGCTCGCTGTCGCTCGCCCTCACCCTGGCCGGATGTCAGCAGGTTCGTGGTCACAGCCGGCAGACGGCTGACCTGCGGGGGGTGGTCGCACTCGTGGGTCACGCCGACGACGCGATCGCCCACGCCCATCGCGAACAACCACTCGGTGGCGGACGGCAGCAGGGACACGATGCGCATCACGCAACCATAGGCCGTCGCAGGTGGTCAGCGTGACGGGCCAGGCGGTGATGGTGCAGGGCACCTCCAGCTCGGCGGGCAAGAGCCTGCTGACAACGGCTCTGTGCGCCCACGCGGCGCGAGCGGGGATCCGGGTGGCGCCCTTCAAGGCGCAGAACATGTCCAACAACCCCCGGGTCGTCGACGGTGGCGAGATCGGCACGGCGCAGGCGCTGCAGGCACTGGCGTGCGGCATCGCCCCGGACGTGCGCATGAACCCGGTGCTCGTCAAGCCGGAGGCCGACACGCGTAGCCAGGTCGTCCGCAGGGGACGCGTGGACCACGAGCTGAGCGGCCTGCGCTGGGAGGAGCGCACCGCCGCGTTGTGGGGCGACATCCGCGACAGCCTCCACGACCTGCTCGACAGCTACGACCTGGTCGTCCTCGAGGGCGCCGGCAGCCCCGCGGAGTTCAACCATTGGCCGTACGACCTGGCGAACATGCGCGTTGCGGAGGAGGCCGATGCTCCCGTGCTGGTCGTGTCCGACGTCGACCGCGGCGGGGCGCTCGCCCACTGCTACGGCACGTGGGCGGTGCCGCCCGCCGACCAGCGTGCACGCATCCGCGCGTTCGTGCTCAACCGCTTCCGGGGTGACCTCGCGCTGCTCCGTCCCGGGTTGGACGGGCTCCGCGCACGCACGGGCGTACCGGTCGCCGGGGTGCTGCCGTGGATGGACCACGGCCTGCCCGACGAGGACGCGGCCGGACGCTGGGGGACGCGGTGGTCCGACGGTCAGCTGGTCGAGCCGATCGCCGTGGTCGCCTACCCGACCATCTCGAACCTGGATGAGTTCTCCATGCTGGCGCGCGCCGTGCCGGTCGTGTGGGCACGCAGGACGGCGCAGCTGGCGGGGGCGCGCCTGATCGTGCTGCCCGGGGCCAAGCACATCGCCTCTAGCATCGACTGGCTCCGTGCATCCGGGCTGGCCGACGCGATCTCGACCGCTGTGCGGTCGGGCACCCCGGTCGTCGGGATCTGCGGCGGGATGCAGCTGCTCGGTGACCGCCTCGAGGATCCGTACGGCGTGGACGGCGTGCGCGACGGCCTGGGCCTGCTGCCGCTGCGCACCACGTTCGCCGCCGAGAAGCTGACTGCGTCATGGCACGGGACCTTCACCACGCTGCCCGGGCCGTGGCGCCCATGGTCCGGGCTACCGGTCAGCGGGTATGAGATCCGGCACGGCGTGACGACGGCGACGGGCGCGGTCGACACCATCCTGCGGGACGGCCGTGGCTTCGCTCGCGACGGCGTGCTCGGCGTCAGCGTCCATGGGCTGTTCGAGGACCCGCGACTGTTCGAGGCGCTGCTCGACGTTCCGGCGCCGCCTGGGCTCGACGACGTGTTCGCCGGGCTCGCCGAGGCGGTGACCACGCACCTGGACCCGACGATCATCGACATACTGCTGACCGAGGTGACGCCATGACACCGTCCGACCCAACCGTCCCGCCGACCGAGGCCCCGCAGCGGCCGGAACGCGCGTGGGCCCCGTCGCTCGTCCTGGTCAACACCGGCGACGGCAAGGGCAAGACCACTGCCGCGCTCGGCACCCTGCTGCGTGCCCGTGCGCGTGGGTGGAAGGTCTGCGTCGTGCAGTTCATGAAGTCCGGTGACTGGAAGGTCGGTGAGGAGCAGTCGGCACGCGAGCTGGGCATCGACTGGTGGACGATCGGTGACGGCTTCACGTGGGACGCCGAGGACCTCGACCACAGCCAGGCCGTGGCGCTGGAGGCCTGGCGGCAAACGCGTGAGATCATAGGCGGCGGGGAGTACCAGGTCGTGATGCTCGACGAGGTGACCTACCCGATCAACTACGGCTGGATCGATCTGGACGAGGTGGTCGCCACCCTGCGCGACCGTCCGGAGCACACCACCGTCATCCTGACCGGTCGCGACGCACCGCAGGCCCTGATTGACGTCGCCGACACGGTGACCGAGATGCGCAAAGTCAAGCACGCGTTCGACCGCGGCGTCCCCGCCCGACGCGGGATCGACTACTGAGCGCCGCGGGTGTCGACCGAGCGGCCGGCGCGCTGACCGTGCTGCTCGGCGGCGCGCGCAGCGGCAAGTCCGCGCTCGCGGTCCGCTGGGGCGACGCGCACGGCGGTCCGGTGACCTTCGTCGCGACCGGCCAGGCGGCCGACGACGAGATGGCTGCGCGGATCAGGCAGCACCGCGCGGTGCGACCGGCGTCCTGGACGACGGTCGAGGCGCCGACTGGCCTCGTCGCGGCGGTGGCGGACGCCCCGGACGAGGCGCTTGTGATCGTCGACTGCCTGACCCTGTGGGTCGCCAACGTCTTCGGCGAGCTCGACGACGAGGAGGTGCTGGCCCGGGCTGGCGCCCTGGGTGCGGCCGCGGCCGGCCGGCCTGCGCCGACCGTCATCGTCAGCAACGAGGTCGGCACGGGCATCGTGCCCGCAGACCCGGCGACACGCCGCTACCGCGATCTGCTCGGTGGCGTCAACGCCACCGTCGTCAGCCACGCCGTGGCGGCATGGCTGCTCGTCGCGGGCAGGGCGCTGCCGCTTCAGCCACTGCCGACGGGACCGACGGGTGGGTGACGCGCGATCGGCGGCCGCCGCCAGGCGGCCCCCGTCCGGGCGTCGGGGACGCCGCGCAGCGGGACCGCCGGAGCGTCGAGCGTCAGCAGGGCGACTAGGCTGCACATGCACGCGACCAAAGGCCGAGGACGTGAGCTGGGGACAGGACCCGAACGACGGTGACGACCCGTCGACGGGACGAGGCGCTGATCGGCCCCTGCCGCCACCACCCGACCAGTCGCTGCGTCGGGACCCGTCGCAGCGACGCAACCCCCAGCTCGGCCGTGACCCCCAGTGGGGACGCGACCCCGATCCCGACAGCCTGCGCCCGCTCAACCTCGGCGACGTGCTCGACGGCATGTTCCGCATCGCCCGGATCCACTGGAAGGCCTTCACGATCGGCCTGAGCGTCATCGTGGTGCCACTGTCGGTGCTGTCGGGCCTCGTGCTCGCGCAGATGTTCGGCACCGGGCCCGGCCTGCTCGGGACGCTGCAGAACCCGGAGCTGCTCGAGGCAGGCCAGCCGACGCCCAGCCCCCAGGAGCTCGTCCGCATCGCGATCACGGGGGCGCTGACGGGCCTGGCGTCGCTGCTACTGACACCGCTGGTCTACGGAGTGGCGGTGCGCATCGCCGCGACCGGCCACCGGGCAGGCGACGTCGATCCCATCGACAGCGTGAAGGCCGCCGCAAAGCGCTACCCCGCCCTGCTGGGCTCGACCTTCCTCGCCTCCCTCGTGGTCGGCGCGATCGCCGTCGTGCCGTTGGTCCTGGTCGGCCTCGGCACCGCCAGCGAGAACACGGCCCTGACGCTCATCGGCGGCATCGCGGTCCTCGCCGGCATCGTCTGCGCCGTGATCGCCGCCATCCGCCTGTCGCTGGTCGTGCCGGCGGTCATCGTGGAGCAGGCCGGCGCCGTGCGTGCGCTCCGGCGCTCCAACGAGCTGGTCAAGGGCCGGACCGGCATGGTCTTCGGTACCCTGCTCGTGGTCTACATCATCGTCGCGATCATAGGCTTCGTCCTCACCCTGCCGTTCCAGGCCGGCGTCCTGCAGGGCGGGCAGATGGGTGCCGTCATCACGACCATCGGGTCCATCGTCAGCAGCCTGGTGACCAACAGCCTGCTCGGCGCAGCCTTCGTGCTCGTCTACTTCGACCGCCGGGTCCGCGCGGAGGGCTACGACCTGTCGGAGCTCGCCGCCGAGCTCGGGGACGACGACAACCCTCCGTGGTGACGTGGCGCGGCTGACGCCGTCGGGCCTCGACGCCGCGGCGATCCGCGACGCCGCGGAACGCGTGCTGTCGGGTCCTGCCTACGGCTCCGCACGCCCCGGGGGGCTCGAGCGCACGGTGACCTCCGCGGTCGATGCGCTCGCCCGCCTGCACGACGCGCTCGTGGCGCCGGCCGGCAGCATCGTGGGCGTCGCGATGCTCGCCGCGGCGGTCGCGCTGGTCGCGCTGGTCGCGTGGCGGGTCGCACGCCGCGTCCGCCGCGATCGGGCCCGACGGGCGACGCCGGGCCGGATCGGCGGCCGCACGGCGCGCGACTGGGAGCGTGCCGCCGAGCGTCACGCGGCCGACGGTGCCCGGGGCGAGGCGCTGCGATGCCACTACCGCGCGCTGGTCGCCGACCTCGTTGCGGCGGGCATGATCGACGAGGTTGCGGGCCGTACGGCCCGCGGGTACCTGCGCGAGGTCGTCGCGGCCGCACCGGAAGCGGCCGAGGCGATGACGACCGTGACCGAGGCGTTCGAGACGACGTGGTACGGCCGCCGCGATGTGACGGCCTCCGACCTGACCGACATGCGGGCTGCCGTGACCACCGTGCGGCGGCACCTGCTGGTGCCGGCGTGACGGCGCCGTCGTCGTCCTTTGACGGGACCCGCGCGCACGGCGCACCCACACCGGGCGGGTCGGTCGACGACCGGGTGCTAGGCCGGTGGTTGTGGGGCCGCCTGCGGTCGTCGTGGCCGCTGCTGGTCGCCGCCGCCGCCATCGTCGTTGCGGCGGCGTTGACGGCCGTCAGGCCGGACGAGACCCTGCCGTTGAGTCCGGACTCCCGGGAGCCTGACGGGACGGCGGCGCTGGTCGACGTCCTGGCCGCGCTCGGCCGCCGGGCCCGGGTCGTCACGCCGCACGCGATCGGGGACGCCGACGTCGTCCTGGTGCTGCAGGACCACTTCGGCGACGGTGCGGCCGGCGACGATCTCCGCTATGCGCTGCGGGCGCGTGCACGCGCCGGTGCCCGCGTGGTCGTGGCCGATCCGGGCTCACCGCTGACGCCCGACGTCGTCGGCGGCATCGGCCTGCTGGACCGCACGCTGCGGCGCGGCTGCGCGGTCCAGGCGCTGCGCGACGTCGGCGACATCCGCCCGGGTGACGGCGCGCTGTACGAGGCCGACGGGGACGCGGTCGGATGCTTCACGACCGACGGTGGGTCCTGGCTGGTGGTCACGCCCGAGGGGCGCGGCCACGTCGTCGCGCTCGGGGGCCCCGGCGCACTGACGAACGCGGGGCTGCAGTCAGCAGACAACGCGATGCTGGCGATTCAGCTCCTGACGCCCGAGGGCGGGGGCGGCCCTGCGATCGTGCGCCCGTTGCCACCGACGCAGGCGGCCGGCGCTGACGCGCTGGAGCTGTGGGAGCTGGTGCCATCCGGGGTGCGGGTGATGGCCCTGCAGCTGTGCGTCGCGTTCGGCGTGTACGCCATGTGGCGGGCGCGGCGGCTGGGACGCGCGTTGGTCGACGACACCCCGGTGCGCCTGGCCAGCTCCGACCTCACGACGGCCGTCGGCGCGCTGCACGCGCGCAACGCGACCCGCGCCGATGCCGTGCGCCGCATCGCCGACGACACCCGCGCCCGCCTGGCGCGCAGGTTCGGTCTTGCCAGGACGGCCGACGTCGCCGAGGTGGCCGCGGCCGTCGCCGCGCGTACCCGTCGCGACCCCGCGACCGTCGCCGCGGTGCTGGCACCGCCGGACCCCGTCGGCGACGCGGACATGCTGGCCATGACCGGCGCCCTCGCCGAGCTGGAGCAGACCGTCCGAACGACCCTCTCACCGATCCCGGAGCCCGTCGATGTCCACTGACGCCGCCACCCAGCACGACCTGCTCACAGCGGTCCGCGGCGAGATCGCCAAGGTCATCGTCGGTCACGACGACATCGTCGACGGGCTGCTCGTCACGCTGATCGTCGGCGGGCACGCGCTCCTCGAGGGCGTGCCGGGCACCGCCAAGACGCTGCTGGCCACCACACTCGCAGCCGCGCTCGAGCTCGACGTCCGCCGCGTCCAGTTCACGCCCGACCTGATGCCGAGCGACCTGATCGGCCGTGTCGTCTACCGGCAGGAGACCGGCGACTTCGTGTTCCACGAGGGCCCGATCTTCGCCAACCTGCTGCTCGGCGATGAGATCAACCGCACGCCACCCAAGACGCAGTCGGCGCTGCTGGAGGCCATGCAGGAGCGCCAGGTCTCGGTCGAGGGTCGCGCGCGCCGGCTGCCCGACCCCTTCCTGGTCGTGGCGACCCAGAACCCGGTCGAGTACGAGGGCACGTACCCCCTCCCCGAGGCACAGGTCGACCGCTTTCTGGTCAAGCTGACGGTCGGCTACCCGGACGCCGGACAGGAGCACGCGATGCTGGAGCGCCACGACGCCGGCTTCGACCCGAGCGACGTCGCCGCTGCAGGCGTCCGGCCAGTCGCCGGTCCGGGCGCCATCGCGGCCGTCCGGGCCGCGGCGGGCGACGTCCGGGTCGACGAGCGGATCATCTCCTACCTCGTGGACCTGGCCCGCGCGACCCGCTCCTCGCCATCGGTGCAGCTGGGGATCAGCCCACGCGGGCTGGCGATGCTGCTGCACACCTCGAAGGCATGGTCGCTGCTGTCGGGACGTGACTTCGTGACCCCCGACGAGGTCCAGGTCATGGCACCACCCACCTGGCGGCACCGGCTGGTGCTGCGGCCGGAGGTCGAGCTCGAGGGCGCGACCGCGGACGCGGTGCTGCGCGGTCTGCTGCGCGCCACGCCGGTCCCGCGCTGACCGCCCGTGCTCCCCGTCGTCACGCCCCGCCTCGCGGCCCTCGCGGCGGCCGGCGCGCTGCTGGCGCTGGTCGCCGACGCCTCCTGGGTGCTCGGCTGGAACGTGCTGCTGGGAGCCGCAGCGATCGTCGACTGGCACCGGGCGCTCCGGCCGGAGCGGCTCGAGGTGCGACGCGGCACGCCCGCGGTGCTGACGCAGGGCGCGACCGGTCCGGTCACGTGGACCGTCGCCAACCCGGGTGACCGCTCCCTGCGCGTCGCCCTCGCCGACGAGCTGGTCGGCGGCCTCGGGGCGCCCACGCGGCGGGTGGCGCTGACGGTGCCACCGCGCGGGCGGGTGCGGCGCAGCGTCGAGCTCCGACCCACGCGTCGCGGCCGCTTCGTGCTCGACAGGATCACCGTGCGCGTCGCCGGCCCCTGGGGGCTTGCGGCACGTCAGCGGTGGCGGTCCGAGCCGGCCGTGATCACGGTGTATCCGATGTTCCGGTCACAGCCGCAGATCGAGCTGCGGCTGCGGCGCGCGCAACAACTGCAGCTCGGTGAGCGCTCGGTGCGCCAGCGCGGCGGCGGCCTGGACTTCGATGGGCTCCGCGAGTACACGGTCGACGACGAGGTCCGCCAGATCGACTGGGCGGCGACCGCACGGTCGCCGCACGCGGTCGTGCGGACCTACCGGGCCGAACGCAACCAGACGGTGCTGGTGCTCGTGGACTGCGGCCGCACGATGGCGGCGCTCGTCGGCGGTGCCATGGCCGGCGCAACAGGCGATCCCGGACCGATCCCCCGCCTGGAGCACGCCATCGAGGCCGCCCAGGGGGTGACGCGCCTGGCCACCGGTCTGGGTGACCGCGTCGGCATGATCGCGTTCGCCGACCGCGTCCTGACCACGCTCCCGCCGCGCAGCCAGGCCGACCAGCTGCGACGCGTGACGCTCGAGCTGGCGGGCATCGAGGCACGCCTGGTCGAGTCGGACCACCACGCGGCGTTCGTCGCGGCGCTCAGCCGCTTCCCCCGTCGCGCGCTGCTCCTCGTGCTCACCGAGCTCGCCAACGAGGCGGCCGTCCAGACGCTGCTTCCCGCGCTGGGGCTCGTGCGTCGGCGCCACCTCGTCGTCGTCGGGTCGGTCCGCGATCCGCTCGTGGAGTCCTGGCGGACCGGCGCCGCGGACACGGTGGAGCGGACCTACCGGCGGGCGGCGGCCATCCGCACCCTCGACCAGCGCGCGGCGACCGCCGCCAGGCTGCGTGCGGCGGGTGCCACCGTCGTCGACGCGGTTCCCGGCGGACTGGCCACCGGACTCGCTGACGCGTACCTGGACACCAAGGCGGCGGGACGGCTGTGAACCCGCGACCGGTGTCCGACGTCGACGCCGTGGTCTGCGACGCCGGCGAGGTCCTGATCGACGAGACCCGCGTGTGGCACGTCTGGGCGGAGCTGCTCGGCGTGACGCCGCTGACGTTCGCCGCCGCGCTGGGCGCGACGATCGTCGCAGGCGACGTGCACCACGCGGTGTTCGACCTGGTGGCGCCCGACGTCGACTGTCGCGCCCTCGAGGCCGAGCACGAGCGGCGCTACGGCGGCTTCGCCACGCACGACTTTGTACGACGACGTGCGCCCGACGCTCGAGGGTCTGCGCGAGGCGGGCCTGACGGTGGTGGTCGCCGGCAACCAGCCGGCCCGCCGACGCCGGCAGCTCGTCGATCTCGGCCTGCCCGCTGACGTCATCGCGACCAGCGACGACCTCGGCGTCGACAAGCCCGCGCCCGGCTACTTCGCGCGGGTGTGCGCGCTCGCCGGGGCACCGCCGGAACGCGTGCTCCACGTCGGCGACCGGGTCGACAACGACGTCGTCCCGGCGCGACACGCCGGCCTGCGCACCGCGTGGCTGCGGCGCGGTCCGTGGGGGCTGCTGCAACGCCCACCGGTCGATGGACCGCCGGACCTGATGCTCGTCGCCCTCAGCGAGCTGGCGGATCACCTCGGCGTGCGGGCCTGACCGCGCGGCGCTCAGGCCGACCGGCTGTCTCGAGGGCGGCGGCAGCGCGTGGACCGTACACGAGCAGGTAGCCGACGAACAGCGCCTCGACCACTACGCCGATGCCGACCCGCGCCCACGTGGGCAGCGGGGAACCCGTCACGAAGCCCTCCACCAGACCGGCCACGACGAATGCGGCGACCAGGCCGACCACGATGACGACCGAGCGACGCCCATCCGCCGTGAGCGCCAGCGACCGTGGGCGGTCGCCCGGGGCGATCAGCGTCCAGCCGAGCCGCAGCCCGGCGCCGCCTGCGATGAAGACCGCGGTCAGCTCCAGTAGGCCGTGCGGCAGGATCAGTCCCCAGAACCTCGGCATCTGTCCGGCCGCGGCGAACAGCCCCGCCGCCGCCCCACCGTTGGCACCGTTGCTGATCAGCACCAGCGCTGTCGGCACGCAGGCCAGCACGCCACCGGCGAACGCCAGGACGCTCACCCGGATGTTGTTGGTCGTGACGAACGAGGCGAACTGCGCAGCCGGCTGCGAGCTGTAGTAGGCCTCGAAGTCCTCGAGGTACGGCTCGCGCAGGCTCGCCGGCGCAGCGGTCTCCAGCGCGCGCGGCGACACCGCCAACCAGACCGCCAGGATGATCGCGGGGCCCATGAAGAGCGCGAACGCTGCGGCGATCGCGCGCCGGGCGTCCCACACCGCGCCAGGGAACTCGTGGGTGACGAACCGTACGGCGTCACGCCAGGTCCCCGTCGGCGCGCCGTAGATCAGGGCGCGCGCACGGTCGACGCGGCGGGTCAGGTCGGCGGTCAACGCCCGGTCGCCGTACCGGGTGCGGGCGATCGACAGGTGCGTCGAGGTCCGCTCGTAGCCGCGCACGAGCTCGTCGAGCTCGTCGGCCGACAGCCGCAGGCCGCGCTCCGCCACGGCGACCAGCTCGGCCAGCCGGTCCCATCCGCTGCGGTGCGTCGCGATGAAGCCGTCGATGTCCACTGGCCCTATCGTGGCATGGATCAACGGCTGGCCGGTCGGCGACGGGAGGACGTCACGGTGCGCACCGACCACGGGCTGGTGTCCCCCGAGGCCGTGCCGCTGGACCTGGCGGAGGCGACGGTCGGCTCGCGGGGTGCCGCAGTGCTGATCGACTGGGCGCTGCAGGGGATCGTCGTCATCGCGGTGACCCTCTCTGCGCAGTCCGCGCTGCGGTCGGCGCTGCTGCCCGGCTGGGTGGCGCCGACGGTGAGCCTGGTCCTGACCTTCGTCGTCTGGTTCGGCTACCCGATCGCCTTCGAGACCGCCTGGAGCGGCGGCGGCCGCACTCCCGGCAAGGCGGCCCTCGGGCTGCGCGTCGTCACGGTCGAGGGTGCCCCGGTCCGGTTCCGTCACGCCGCGATCCGCGCGGCGCTGGGCCTGGTCGATTTCGCGGCGACCTTCGGGCTCGCCGCCGTCGTGTCGAGCCTCGTGTCGCGGCGCCACCAGCGCCTGGGTGACCTGGTGGCCGGCACGGTGGTGTTGCGGGAGCGCACCGGCGCCGGACCGTCGACGTCGCGTGACTTCGCCGTGCCACCGGCGGTGGTCGCCATCGCCGACACCCTCGACGTCAGCGGGCTCACGGCACGCGACTACGGTGTCGTGCGGTCCTATCTGCTGCGCGCCGACGCGCTGCCCGATCAGCGCCGTGACGCCCTCGGGACCGAGCTGCTCACCGCCCTGGCGCCCCGGCTGGGCGACGTGCCGAACGGCTATCCATCGGAGGTGCTGCTGGAGGCCATCGCCGCGCGCTACCAGCAGCGCAGCCGCGGCGGCGGTGTC
>DATHVN010000091.1 GCA_035461305.1 Euzebyales bacterium
GCAAGCGCCCGGAGGTAGCGTCCCAGCGGTCCGACCACCGGACCGCCGTGGCCGCTTGCCAGGACGAGGGTGCCGGTGCGGGTCAGCGCGCCTCGGCATGCCGCCAGCGGATGACGACCGGCGAGGTCGAAGATCACGTCGTAGCGTTGCCCGCTGCGGGTGAAGTCCTCCCGGGTGTAGTCGATGACGTTGCCGGCGCCGAGGGAGCGGACGAGCTCGACGTTGCGGGTGCTGCACACGCCGGTGACATCGGCGCCCATGGCTGTGGCGATCTGCACGGCGAACGTGCCGACGCCACCCGATGCGCCGTTGATCAGCACCGCGTGGCCCGGTTGCACCTCGCCGACGTCCCGCAGGCCCTGCAGGGCGGTGACGGCCGCCACGGGCACCGCGGCAGCCTGCTCGAAGGTCAGGTTGGCGGGCTTGAGCGCCAGCAGGTCTTCGGGGACGCAGGCGAGCTCGGCGAAGCTGCCGGTCGTGGTCTCGGCGTAGACGTCATCGCCGGGGCGAAACCGGGTCACGGCCGCGCCAACCGCCTCGACCCGGCCGGCGAGGTCACGTCCCCGCACCGCGACGCGAGGCTTGCGCATTCCGAGCGCTGCCCGCATGACGTAGGGCCGGCCGGAGGTGATGAACCAGTCGCCGTGGTTCACCGAGGCTGCATGGACACCGACGACCACGTCGTACGGCCCGGGGCTGGGCTCGTCGATGTCCTGTAGCCGCAGCACGTCACTGGTGCCATAGGCGTGCTGGACGATCGCCCGCATCATGCGGTCACCGCCGCGGGTGCGAGTCGGAGGGGTCTCCGGGTGGGCACGCCCTGGGTGACCAAGTAGGCGACCAGCCACAGATCCGCCACAGGATGGGGGGCGAGGATGGTGTGGACGACTGTCGGCAGACCTGGCCATGCGAGGCCGACCAGCCAGCTGGCGATCAAGCTCACGATGAGCAGGGTGCGTGCGCCGGGTGCAGCACCTCGGACGTGCCGTAGCGGTTCTGGACGATCGCGTGCATCGTCGTCGTGCGGGCGGGGCGTGTGGCGGTGGTGTTCGACATGTCAGTTCCTTCCGATCGGGACGACCCCCGCGGACAGCAGCTCCGCGACGGCGGTTCGGGTAGCGGGGTGCACGCCGGTACGGGTGCACTGCGGACAGGTGTAGGAGTAGTCGCCGGTGGTGGCGTCGCCGTCGTGCAGCGCGAGGAAGATCTCCGTGGTGGCCAGGTGGGTGATCTCGCCGCAGTAGGGGCAGGTCGTGCGCACGGGTGTCATGCCAGCGAGAACGGCGGGTAGCGGTCGGTCACCAGGAGGAACGCATACGCCTCGACGCGCAGGGCCCACCGCAGGACACCTTCGACGAAGCCGAAGATCGCCTGCGGATAGCGTCCCGTGAACAGCACCGAGAACCAGGCGACCACGACGCCGATGGCGGCCGCGACGCCCAGGAAGAGCAATGCGACGTAGTGCGGAACGGCCAGCAGCCACTTGACCAACGGCAACCACCGGTTCAGGTCCTCCGACACGTTCGGGTAGTCGAGGTCGAGGTGGACGGACTGCTCGTCGTCGGTGGACGGGTAGCGGTCCGACATCAGCGCCAGGTACGACAGCACCCGGGTCGAGAACCGCGCGAGCTGCAGGTTGAAGTCGAACCACCAGCGCGGGTACTTGTTGCGGAACACGATCATCAGCAGGACCGGCAGCGCCAGCACCCCGCCGCCGAAGGCGCCGATGCGCCCTCCGGTCTCACCCGCCGTGTCGCCCGCGACGCCACCGGCGACCACTCCCAGGACGATCATGACGGGGATGGCGTAGACAAGGCGCAGCGCCGTCGAGACGCGGTCGAGGTCGCGATCGGGGTAGTCGATCGTCAGTCGTGCGGCCTGGGCATCGGCGGATGAGCTCATGGTGGTGTCTCCTTCTCGAGTGCGCTGCCGTTCCTACGGCCGGGCACGCTCAGTCGGCCCCGCGCAGCGCAACCGCCGGCTTGATGGCCGCTGCCCGCGACGCGGGCCATGCGGTGGCTGCCAGAGAGGCGACCAGGGGAAGGCCCAGGATCACCAGCAGGCCCACCCACGGGACGACGAACGGCGGCGGCACGTCGCCGAACGAGTCGGACAGCAGCTGACGGGTCGTGATCAGCCCCAGGGCGGCGCCGATCACCGTGCCCTGGACGGCGATGAGGCCGGCCTCGGACAGCATGGCGGCCCGCACGATGCCCGTGCGGAAGCCCATCGCCCGCAGCATGCCGATCTCGTGCCGGCGCTCGCGGACCGCGCGGACCATGACGACGCCCAGGCCGGCGATCCCCACGAGCAGGCCGAGGCCGAGGAAGGCGCGGAGCAAGGCGATGAAGCCCAGCAGCTGACCCATCCCGGCGGTGCCGATCGTGGCGAAGGTGCGGGCGTCTGCGCCGTGCGCGAGGAGATCCGCGTTCACGGCTGCGGCCAGGGCATCGGCGTCGGCGCCGTCTGTCGCCGCGATGTAGAAGCGGTCCACGACCTGCTGGTCACCGAACAGCGCCGCGGTGACCTCGCGGTTGACCAGCGCGCCGTTGGCAAGCCAATCGGCGGCACCAAGGCCGGCAACCGTCAGCTCCCGGGCCTGGCCGGTGGCCGGGTCCACGTAGCTGAAGGCGTCGCCGATCGCGGGCACCGCGTCCACGCCCGCCACCAGGAAGTCGTCCGGCACGATGGCCAGCGACGGGTCGTCGAGAACGGCCCGGTAGGCGGCCTCGTCCGAGGCGTAGACGGGGTCGTGTCGGGACAGGCCGGGGGCGCCCTGCTCCAGCAGGTGTGCGTCGAACGACGTGACGGGCCAGGAGCGGCCGACGTCAAGGTGTGCGGCGTCGAAGGTCGCAACGCCGTGAATGAGACCCGCGACGGCCGCCACGTCGGGGCGCTCCGCCAGCCCCGCTACGGCAACCGGATTGGCCGGGTTCGTGTCGAGCACCACGTCGAAGCCGGCAGCCACCCGCTCGACGGTCGCGTCGGTGTTGCCGGCGAACGACGCCGACATCACGGTCATGATCGTCACGGTGAAGATGACGAGCGAGAACATGCCGAGCAGCATCGACGTGCGGAAGCGTCTGGCCAGCGGGTACGCGATGCCCAGGCGCGGCGCCAGACCCCGACCGCCTCGTGCGAG
>DATHVN010000092.1 GCA_035461305.1 Euzebyales bacterium
ATCCTGCAGGGCGGGATCGCCCAGTGGGACCACGAACATGCCGACCCGCAGGCGCCGGAGCACACGCGCCAGTCCGCCTGCGTGGTCGTGGTCGCCGTGCGTCAGCACGACCGCCTCGATCTCCCGGATCCGCCGGCTGCGCAGAGCGGCGTCGATGCCGCCCGGCTCCGGGCCGCCGTCGACGAGCATCCGTGCACCGTTGTCGCCGTCCGGCGCCTCGATCAGCAGCGCGTCGCCCTGTCCGACGTCGACGGCGACCAGGCGCAGGTGTGCCGGTGACCGTGTCGGCACCACCAGTGGTCCGACGAGCACGGCAACGGCCGTCGCAGCGGCCAGCAGCGCCGTCCACCGGGCAGGCCTACGTCGCCCGATCCGCCGATGGACCACGGCGACGGCGGCGATGAGCGCCACGACTGCAGCCAGCTCGCCGGGCCCGAGTGCCGGCAGACCGCTGAACGCGCCAGCCGCCCACTCGAGCACTGCCAGCGGCGGACCTGCGCCACTGGCGAGCACCACCGCACCTGGGGCATCCGTCGCGGCGAGCGCCGCGGCACACAGGCCCACGACCTGCGCGGTCGTGGCCGCCGGAGCGGCGACGAGATTCGCGGGCAGTGCGGCAAGCGGGACCGTGCCGACCATCGCCAGCAGCACCGGGGCCGTCGCGAGCTGCGCGGCAACGGTGGCGCGCAGCACGACCGGTGTCCGCGGCGCCCCGGCGGCGCCGGCATGCTGCACGGCAAGCAGCACCCCACCGGTCGCGAGGACCGACAGCGCGAAGCCGGCCTGACGCGCGAGCAGGGGATCACATAGGAGGAGCAGCAGCACGGTCACAGCCAGTCCGTGCAGCGCGTCGCGGCCACGACCGCTCAGCGCCGCGACCAACATCAACGTCGCCATCACGGCGGCACGCAGCACGGAGGGCTGCCATCGTGTCAGCACGACGAACCACCACAGCGTCACCAGCGCGCTGCTGTGACGACCGCGGTGCCCCACTCCGCACAGCGCCGTGATCGCCAGCACGCCCGCGAGCAGGACCGCCACGTGCCTGCCGGACACGACCACGAGGTGGGACAGGCCCGCCGCGCGCAGCAGGTCGTCATCGATGTCGTCACGCGTGCCGAGCACGAGGCCGCCGAGCAGGGCTGCCCGGTCACGGTCAAGTGCCCGTGCGAACACAACCCGCGCACGGTCGCGCACGATCGTCGTCCACCGCAGCACGACGGGAGCGGAGCTGAGACGCAGCGCCCCCACGGGTCGGACGCCCGCAGAGGCGCCGAGCGTGCGTAGATGTGCGCCGAACCCACCGTCGGGAAGCGGGACGATCCGCACGCGGGCGTCGAGCCGCTGTCCGACGTCGACGCGCTCGCCAAGATCGAGGTGCAGGACTACCCTGCCGGCGAGGCCGGTGTCGTCCACCCGCGTCAGGCGCAGGATGGCCCAGGCGCCGATCGGCGTCGTGCGCGGTTCCGTGACCACACGCCCGACGACGTCGACGACCGCCCGTCGCTCAGCGAAGGTGACCAGCGGCGAAGTGTCGCGAACGACCCGTCGTCCACCCGCCAGGCCGCCACCGAGCAGCACCACACCGACCAGGGCCAGCGCCAGCGCGGCTGCGGCCCGCCCGTGCGCAGCCACCGGCACGGCACCGAGCAGCACGATGAGCGCCACCGCGGCCGTCCATGGCGGGACAACCGACAGGCACCCCAGCCACAGCGCCGCGGCCACCACTGCGGTGACCGTGGTGGTCACACGGTCACGAGGTCGTGCAGCGCAGCGAAGGTCTTGTCACCGATGCCGTCGACATCGAGCAGCTGCTCGACCGACGTGAACCCTCCGATGCTGTCGCGGTGCGCCACGATCCGACCGGCCAGCACCGGACCGATGTCTGGAAGGGTCTCGAGCTCGGCGGCGGACGCGGTGTTCAGGTCGACCACCGCCGCGGCACCGGGTGCGGCGATGCCACCGACGGCACCACCCGGCGCGACGTCACCGCCGCCCGGATCAGGCGCCGGGACCTGCATCGATCCCGTCGTTGGCACATGGATCTGCTCGCCGTCACGGAGCACGCGCGCCAGGTTGAGCTGTTCGGTGCGTGCGCGACGACGCGGTCCACCCGCCGCCTGCACGGCATCGATCACGCGTGACCCGGCCGCGAGCTCGATGACACCTTCAGAGGCCACGGCCCCGCTGACGTGTACCACGACGGGACCGGCCGACGGCCCAACCGCGAGCCGTCCCGGCTCGTCCGTCGCACCGTCGGCAGGCGTCGACGGCAGGACAGGCGCGGGCGCAGCGATGGGCACAGGTCGTGCGGTCCACGACAGCGCAACCAGTCCCGCACACGCGCACGATGCCAGCACCAGCAACGCCGCGACGTGGGCGGGTGTCAGCTGGAGCCGGGCGGCTGCGTCGCGAATCCGCTCGACGAGCGGCACGGATGGGGACGGGAGCATGCCGGCAAACTAGGCACGCCCGCCGTCGGCCGCCTGTCAGGCCTCGGGCTGCCTGTGGACATCCACGGTCCGCCGTCGGCGTCCGGCGGACCAGCGCGTGATCCCACCACCGCGCCGGGGAGCGGATCCACCACATACGACGGATTGACTCCCCAGGCGACGCCGCACCGCTCCGGGAGCAGATCCGCACGTTCGACGAGACGGCTCCACGCCGCGTGGTCAGGCCGGCGGGCGGGTGACCAGGTTCAGCAGTCGGTCGGGCACCCAGATCACCTTGGCGATCGCGCGCCCGGACAGGTGCCGCCGCACGTTGTCCGACGCACGCGCCAGCTCGACCACGTCGTCCTGCGCCGCACCGGCAGGCACCGTGATCGTGTCGCGCACCCGCCCGTCGACCTGCACCGGGACCTCGAGCGTGTCGGTGACCAGCAGGGTGGCGTCGAACTCCGGCCAGCGCTGCTCCGCGACGAAGTCGTCGTGGCCCAGGCGGTGCCACACCTCCTCGCTGACGTGGGGGGCGAGGGGCGACAGCATGATCGCGATGACCTCCAGCGCGTGCTGGGCATCGCCGCCGCGTGCGCCACGCTCGCGCACGGCGGCCGACACCTCGTTGGTCAACGCCATGAGCTTGGCCAGCGCCGTGTTGTACTTGAACGCGTCGAAGTCCGAGGTGACGTCGCGGATCGTGCCATGTGTCGCGCGCCGCAGGTCCCTGTCACCCGAGGGGTCCGCAGCCGCAGCGCCACCGCTCTCGATGTGCTCGTCGGTCAGACGCACCAGCCGCGACAGCCACTTGAACATGCCCGCGGTCGAGACGTCCGCCCAGTCGACGTCGTCCTCGATCGGTCCCGCGAACAGCATCGTCGCGCGCAGCGTGTCGGCGCCGTACTCGTCGATGATCCCGCGGGGCTCGACCAGGTTGCCCCTGGACTTCGACATCGCTGCGCCGTCCATGACGACCATGCCCTGCGACTTCAGGCGGGTGAACGGCTCCACGAAGTTGACGTGGCCCAGGTCATGCAGCGCCTTGGTGAAGAACCGCGAGTACAGCAGGTGCAGGATCGCATGCTCGATGCCGCCGGTGTACTGGTCGACGGGCATCCACTTGGCCACCGCGTCGGCGGCGAACGCCACGTCGTCGCGGTCCGGCGAGCAGTAGCGCAGGTAGTACCAGGACGAGTCGACGAACGTGTCCATCGTGTCGGTGTCACGCCGGGCCGGCCCACCGCACGACGGGCAGTCGACGATCACGAACGCCTCCGCCGTGGCCAGCGGCGCCACGCCGCTGCGCGAGAAGTCGACCTCGTCGGCCTCTGGCAGCAGCACCGGCAGGTCGGCGTCGGGTACCGGCAGCTCGCCACACGACGGGCAGTGGACGATGGGGATCGGCGCCCCCCAGTAGCGCTGGCGCGAGATCAGCCAGTCGCGCAGCCGGTAGTTGACCGCGTGGCGCCCCAGCCCCCGCGCGGCCAGGTCGTCGGTGATGCGCTGCTTGGCCTCACGCCACGGCAGACGGTCGTAGTCGCCGGAGTTGACGATGACGCCGTCCCCCGACGCGGCCTCGACGATGGTGTCGGCGTCGGGCAGGTCCCCGTCCTCTGGGTGCACGACCACGCGCACCGGCAGGTCATGCTGCCGCGCGAAGTCCAGGTCACGCTGGTCGTGGGCGGGCACGGCCATGATCGCACCGGTGCCGTACCCCATGAGGACGTAGTCGGCGGCGTACACCGGCAGCTGCTCGCCGTTGACGGGGTTGACCGCGTGCACGCCCAGGAACAGGCCGTCCTTGCGCGCGTCGGTGGACTGCCGCTCGACATCGCTGCGGGACCGGACGCGCTGCAAGAAGGCGTCGAACTCCTCCGCGACACCGCCCCGCTCGGCCCATGCGCGTGCCAACGGGTGCTCGGGCGCCACGACGAAGAACGTCGCGCCGAACAGCGTGTCGGGGCGGGTCGTGTAGACGACGACCTCGTCGTCGCCGACATTGAACGTGACCTCGGCGCCCTCGCTGCGGCCGATCCAGTTGCGCTGCAGCGTCAGCACCCGCTCTGGCCAGGTGTCGCGCAGCTGCTCCATGTCCGAGAGCAGGCGGTCGGCGAAGGCCGTGATCCTCAGGAACCACTGCGTCAGCGACTTCTTGGTGACCACGGCGTCGCAGCGCTCGCAGTGGCCGTTGATGACCTGCTCGTTGGCCAGCACGGTCTGGTCGTTGGGACACCAGTTGACGTCGGCCTGCTCGCGGTACGCCCAGCCCGCCTCGTACAGCTGCAGGAACAGCCACTGGGTCCACTTGTAGTAGCCGGGATCGGACGTGTGCAGGCGGCGCGACCAGTCCCACGCGAACCCCATGCGCTTCATCGTGGCGGCGTGGGTCTCGATGTTGGCGTAGGTCCATGCCTTGGGGTCGGCACCCCGCTTGATTGCCGCGTTCTCCGCGGGAAGCCCGAACGAGTCCCAGCCGATCGGGTTCATGACCTCGTAGCCCTGCAGGCGCCGGTGGCGCGCGACGGCGTCGGCCAGCGAGAACGCCTCGACGTGGCCCATGTGCAGATCACCCGATGGATAGGGGAACATGTGCAGGGCGTAGAAGGGCTCCTTGTCCGACTGCTCGTCGGCGGCGAACAGCTGGGCGTCCTCCCAGGCCTTCTCCCACCGGGGTTCGATCTCGTGCGGGTCGTAGGCGGTCACGGTGCGGTCCTCACGGTTCGAGGGTGGAGACATGAAAAGACCCTCCGTGCATGGAGGGTCGCCGCGCTGAGGGTCGGTCGTCAGCGCGGCCAGATAAGGAGCAGGTGTGCTGCCATGAACCCAGCATACCCTGCCCGGGCCTCGGCACGTGCGGTGCGCGCCGGCGGCGTCCGCGTCTGCGACCTGCAGCGGTCTCCGGGCAGGACACAGCTGCGAGGAGAGCCGACGGCGGTCGCCAGGCGCTCGTCCCCGGTCAGGGCGATCGGGTATCGTGCCCCCATGTCGTTCGTGATCAAGGTCCTGGTGACCGCCGCGGCGGTGTGGGTCGCGGTGGAACTGATCGACGGGCTGGAGTTCGACGGCACCTGGGTGGGGTTGATCGCGATCGCGGTCATCCTCGGCGTCGTCAACGCGTTCGCCCGACCGATCGTGACGATCCTGAGCCTTCCACTCGTCCTGCTGACACTCGGTCTGTTCCTACTGATCATCAACGCCTTCATGCTCGGCCTGACGATCTGGATCTCGGAGGCCCTGGACCTGGGCCTGACGTCCACCGGCTTCGGTGCCACGCTGTTCGGTGCGATCATCATCACGGTCGTGTCGTGGATCGGTGAGGCGCTGCTCGGCGTCGACTGACAGCCGCTACGTCAGGACGAGCCTCGCCGCTCCACCCGCGCGGTGACTGATTCGGGCGTCGGCGACACCTGGCGTCCGGCGCCGGTCACGGCGGTGGGCGTGACCATGTCGCCGTCGTGGAACTGCCGGATGTAGTGCGCCCCCTCAGGGTCAGCCATCACGTTGACCCACGTCACCTGCGCACTGACGTCCGCGTCGAGCGCCCGGAACAGGCGCATGCAGTGCGAGCATCCGGGCGGCCAGTAGACGATCAGATCCTCGGCCGACGCGTCGGCCATCGCCCGTGCATGGGGCACGTGCGGTTGGGCACTTCGCAGCGGCGACACCCACCAGGCCCACCCGAGCGCGAACACGATGCCGAGCAACACCGGGACCGACAGCCGTCCCTCGACGAGCCAACCCAGCACCGCGAGCACCGCGGCGCTGCCCGCATTGATCATCGCGGGGCGCCACCGGTCGATGCGCTCGCCAAGCGGATCGCCCGGTTCAGTTGTGCGCCTGGGCGCCGGCACCGCGGTGTCTCGGTCAGATCTCGACCGGGAAGGTCAGCAGGAAGCCGACGCCCACGATCGTCATCACCACCGCCAGCCCGACGAGCGCCTGCTGGATCCTCCGTCCTTCGAACTTCGTGCTGATGCCCGCGAAGAACAGCACGGAGGCGAACAGCACGGTCAGCAGCGTGTAGTTGTCGCCCCGCTGGTTCGCGTCGCGCGCCTGCCGTGCGCGCAGGTCGGCCGTCTCCTGCAGCTCCAGTGACTCCGCCGTCTCGGCGATCCGGTACTCGTCCATCTCGAACGGGGTCGCCGGCGCATCGGGGTTGTTGAGCGGATCGAGCGCACGCCACGCCAGGAACGCGGGACGGAACTCATCGCGGAACCGCTCCTCGAGGAACCCGGCGAGCCGGTCGTCGCCGGCCGAGACCGCGGCGGCGTAGTCGACGAACAGGCCGACGTCGACCGCCTGCTTGGTGTTCGCCCGCGCCGCTGCCTGCGCCGACTGGGTGCGCGCGGCGCCCGCCTCGCTGAAGCGGATCGACATGACCCCACCCCACTTGGAGGCCTCGAACGCAGACCAGGCCGTGAGGATCGTGACGATCGACAGCACGATCGCAGCGACGACGTCGGTGTTGATCTCACGACCGCTCCGCACGCGGGCCCCGGATGCCGCCGCCGTTCGATCATCGCGCCCCTCGCCCGCCACGGCCATGTCGTCTACCCTTCCGGCATCACATCCCGTCCCAGCCGACGGTACGCGACAACGGTCGTGAGGACGAGACCCGTCGCCCAGATCGCGGCAGCGATCCATCACGCATCGGGCCAGCCGAAGCGCTCAGGTGCGGGTGGGACCGTCCGTGACCTCGACGCTCTCGACGTTCATGCCGTCCGGGCGCACCGCGAGGGTCAGCGTCGCCTGGTCGGTCCGAAGCGTCACGGTGAAGTGCCCGAGCGTTCGCATGCCGACCCGTGCGCTCCGCAGCTCGTGGCTGGCGACGGCCTTCAGTGCGGCGTTGATGTCGCCGAGCTGACGCGCCAGCGCGCGTCCCGCCGGCGTGCGGCGGAACACGTCGGTCAGGATCTTCTCACCCTCGGCGCGGTACAGCTTGCGGGCCCGTGCGGTCTGCAACGCCAACTCGAGGAGTGACTGCAGGTGCACCACCAGCTCGGGTGGCACGCTGCCGTCGGCCACCGCGGCAGCCAGGGCCTCGTAGCCTTCGCGCCGTGCTCCGCTCAGCGCGGGGAGCAGCGCAGCCAGCTCGGCCTCGACGATCTCCTGCTCGTCGTCGTCGAGCTCGAGCGGCTGGTTCGGAGCGTCAGTGGCCGTCGCCATGGGCCTCACCGAGGATCGCATGCACCTCGTGCTCGAATCCGCCGGTCTCGATCGGGCAGTGCATCCCGCATTCCTTGGGCGCGTCGGACTCCCACCACCAACGCCCGGCACGATCGTCCTCGCCGTCGCGGACGGGTCGCGTGCATGGATCGCATCCGATGCTGGTGTAGCCCTTCGCGTACAGCGGATGGCGGGGCACCGCGAACTCGTCGAGGTAGTCCTCGACGTCCCCGGCAGTCCAGTCCGCGAGCGGGTTCACCTTGACGATGCCGTCGTGGTCGTGGTCGAGCTGCACCTTGGTGATCGCCGCGCGCGACGCCCACTGGTCGCGGCGCAGCCCGGTGAACCACGCGTCGAGGCCTTCGAGCGCCTCGGTGAGTGGCCGCACCTTGCGGATCTGGCAGCACATCAGGCGGTTCTCGATGCTCTCGCGGAACAGGTCGACCCCGTTGCGCCGCACCATCGTCGCGACCTCGTCCGCGTCGGGGTGGCGGACCTCGAGCCGTGCCTCGGGATAGTGCCGCTTGACCTGGTCGATGAACTCGACGGTCTCGCGTGGCAGCCGGCCCGTGTCGACGGTCATGAGACGGACCTGTGGGAACATCTGGTAGGCCATGTCGAGGATCGCCATGCCGTCGGCCTGCAGCGCCGTGACGATGGCGACGTTCTCACCGAACGTGTTGAGCGCCCACTCGATGACGTCCTCGGGCTCCTGGTCGTCGAGGTCGACGGCCAGCCGGCCGATCTCGAGGTCGTCGAAGACCACGCGTTCCTTCAGCACTGAGGTTCCCCTTGGGCTTGGGCCTAGCCGCCGGCCAGGGCCGGCAGGATCGACAACTCGTCACCGGGCTCAAGGGTCGCATCGAACCCGCCGAGCCCGCGGATGTCGTCCTCACCGATGTACAGGTTGACCGCGGGGTTGATGCGCCCTGGACCGCTGACAAGATACGCGGTCAGCTGCGGGTGCAAACGCGTGAGCTGGTCGAGTGCCTGCCCAACGGTAGTAACTGCCTGGGGCCTCCTTCCACGCTCGGCTGAATGGCCGTCTGACGGCGGACCCGAGACTGGGAGCGCGATCTCGTCGGCGCCGTCAGAAAGCTCGAGCAGCGTGCCTGGCACGCGCACGACCATGTGGTCACCGTCGGACCCGTCAGGAGCCCGTCGGACCACCTGGCCGGACGCGATCGCCCGCAGCTGATCGTCCGACGTGGCGTCGCAGAACGCGCGGAACGTGAACGCATCACCTGAGCCGTTCAGCGCCGCTTTCTGCTCGAGCCATCCGTCGAGCAGGCGGACGATCACGTCGATGATGTCGGTGGTCGGCACCCGTCGCAGCAGCGGGCTGCCGATGGCCGCGTCGCGGCCGAGCCCCCCACGCAGCGTCACGTCATAGGCCTCGATCCGCTGGCCGGTCAGGGAATCCTTGGTGGTCGTACCCTGCAGGCCGATGTCACCGATCCAGTGGTGCGCGCATGCGTGCGGGCAGCCGTCGACGTACAGCTTGAGGTCCTCGACCTGCGTACCGAACCGCTGCTCGAGCACTTCGAGGATGTCGGCCAGCTTGCCCTTGGTCTCGGCGACCGAGTAGTTGCAGAACTTGTGGCTCGTGCACGCGATCGAGTTGCCGTAGACGCGGTTGCGGGTGATCGGCAGACCGAGCGTCTCCATGCCGGCCACGAGGTTGTCGAGCTGTGCGTCCGGCACGTTGCCGACGATCAGATCCTGCTGGCGTGTGAGCCGGACGTCACCGCCGAAGGGCTCGACGAGGTCGGCGATGCCGATCATCTGGTCGCCGGTCAGCCATCCCATCGGCACCGAGAACCCGACGTAGGAGTAACCGGGCTGTCGCTGCGTGTGGACACCGAGGTGGTCGACCCCGTCGACCGGTACGGGCGCTGCGAGGTCCTCCAGCCGGCGCCCCAGACGCTCCTCGACCTTTGCGCGCACGCCCTCGGGACCGTGGTCGTCCATCATGAACTTGATGCGCGCCTTCGCGCGGCTGATCCGGTACTTGGGGTCGGACTGCCAGGCGTCGGTGACCGCGCGCAGCACCTCGATCGTCTCCTCACGTGGGACGAACACGCCGAGGTCGCGGGCGAGGCGCGGGATGTTCGACAGCCCGCCACCAACGGTGAGCGCGAAGCCCTCGCGACCGTCCTTGACGACGCCGATCAGTGCGACGTCGCTGATCTCGGGCGCGTTGCACTGGCCTGGGCAGGCCGCGATCGTGTACTTGTGCTTGCGGGGCAGGTTCGAGTACGCGCGGTTGCCGTAGAAGTAGTCAGCCACCTCGGCGATCACCGGCGCGACGTCGAACGGCTCGTCCTGGGCGATGCCGGCCACCGGGCAGCCCGTGATGTTGCGAACGGTGTCGCCCTCTCCCCCGACCGTGGTCAGCCCGGTCGCCTGGATCTCGGCGATGACCTCGGGCAGCTGATCGAGGCGGGCCCAGTGGAGCTGGATGCCCTGGCGCGTGGTCAGTTCGCCGTAGTTGCGCCCGTAACGCTGGGCGATGTGCCCGACACCGCGCAGCTGCGTCGGCTGGATCAGGCCGCCCGACACCTTGATCCGCACCATGAACGTGCCGAGCTTGGGCTTGTCATGGGTCAGACCCCACCAGTTCAGGCGGACGATGTCCTCCTCGGGGACCGCCTCGTATCCCATGGCGATCAGCTGCGGCAGCTCGTCGACGATGTCGAGCGGGAACTTCTCCTGCTTGAGACGCTCGATCGAGTTGCGCTTGTAGACGAGGTCCCACGTCGGTTCCTCGCGACGCCTGCGTCGCTGTGGTCGTTGCACGCTGGTGCCTGCTGCAGCCATGAGTGGATCAGCCCGTCGAAGTCGAGGTCGCGATCGCGACCTTGGTAGCCGTGCGACGTTGGAGCAACCTGTGCACGCGAGGGTCGATACCGTAGAAACCCTTTCTCACTCCGCCGGACCGGCCTCGTTAGGGTGCAAACTCCTGCACCGGTCCTCTACGGCGCGCTGCGCGGACGCCGCAGCACCGGCGGTCCGAGAGACATCAGACCTCACTCGGACAGGACCGCGATCCGGCCGATCGCGCGCCTGGTCCGACGCAGGGACGTACGCAGCTGCGCGGCGTACGCGCCCGAGGCGCCACGACGCAACGCACGGCGGACCGCGACGACGCGGCGCTGCGGGTGGCGCACCATCGTGGGCACGTACTCGACGCGGCGGATGCCCAGCGATCCGTCGCGGCGCTCGCCGACGATCAGGCGCACGATCACGCCGTCCTGCGTCGCCGGGCGACAGCAGGCGGCCGTCTGGTTCGACAACAGGTTGCCGAGCCCGTACACGACGACCTTGCCATGGCGTCGCCCGACCGGCTGCACGACGTGGGCGTGGTGGCCGACGAGACCGTCGACGGCCGGCGACGCGAGGAGGCGACGGGCCAGGCGGCGCTGCGCCGCCGTCGGCGCCGTGACGTACTCGGCGCCCCAGTGCAGGCTGATGACCACCAGCTCCGCACCGTGCCGGCGGGCCCGGCGGGCATCGTGCAGGATCCGACGCCGGTCGATGAGATCGACGGTCCACGGGCGGTCCGACGGCACCATCGCACCGTTCAGGCCGTACGTGTACGACAGGTGCGCGACCCGCCGGCCGCGCACGCGGTAGATGCGCACGCGCTGTGCCTCGCGCCGTGTGCGCGCGGTCCCGGCGTGGCCCAGCCCGGCCCGGTCGAGCGCTCGCAAGGTCTCCCCGACGCCCGGCGTGCCACGATCCAACGCGTGGTTCGAAGCGACCGAGCAGCCGTCATAGCCGACATCGGCCAGGGCAGCGGCGAGGTGGTGCGGGGCGTTGAAGGCCGGATAGCCCGACAGCGCCGTCAGATCGCGGGTCAGCGGCACCTCCAGGTGGCACAGGGCCAGATGGGCGGTGCGGATCGGCCGGCGGATGCCACGCAGCAGCGTTCGAAAGTCGTAGGACCCGTGTACGCGGCGCGCCGCGGCGATCACGGGAAGGTGCGGCAGCACGTCACCGGTCACGGCGATGGTGAACGTCGTCGACCGCGACCGGACCGGCACGCGGACGCTGAACCGCATGACCTCGCGCGCGGCAGCAGCCTCGCGGTCCACGGGCGCGTCACGACGACCGTCGGCGGCAGGTCCGCGGATCGCACCAGATGCGGTCGGCGGCTGGACGGTGCGCCCCGATACGACGGCGGCGAGAGGCCCGCGGATCGCACCGGTCGCGGTCGGCGCTGGGACGGTGCGCCCCGATACGACATCGACGACAGGCGATCGCACCGCGCGGTCCGGGCTGACCCGCGCTGGCGCGTCGTGGCGAGAGGAACCAGCAACCGGTGCTGGAGCGTCGGAGCGAGAGGGACCAGCGACCGGCGTGATCCCGTCTGCGGGGAACACCGCCGCCAACGCCAGGGCGAGCCCGACGATGGCCGTCACCAGGCGGAGGACGCCACGTCGAGGTGCCATCGAGCCCCGGTCGGCCGGTACATACGCCAGCCTAGCGACCCTTGTGCGGTCAGCGCGCATCTCGTAATTCGAACAGCCACACTGGTGACGTGGAGCAGGTTCATGCGCCGGCACCGCCGGTCACCCCCGTCCGCGCACGGATCCTTGGCATCGACATGGCGCGGGCGTTTGCGATCATCGGCATGGTGATGGTGCACATCGGACCTCGCGACCTGCCCGGCGGCGGCCTGTCGGGAGCCGTCTACCGCTCGACCCACGGGCGCGCCGCGATCGTGTTCATCGTGCTCGCCGGTATCGGAGTGTCACTGCTGGCCGGCGACCACTCGCCGGACCGCATCACCGCCACCCGGATGCGCCTGGGCTGGCGGACACTGGTGCTGCTGCCCGCCGGGCTGGCGCTGCAGACGCTCGACATCGACGTCGCGGTGATCCTGCAGTACTACGCCGTCTACTTCCTGGTCGCCATGGCGGCGCTGGAGCTAAGCGACCGCGCGCTGCTGATTGTGGCCGCCTCCAGCGTGACGTTGGGGCCCGTGGTGCTGATCTGGCTCGAGCGCACCGTGCCGGACTGGTTCCTGGGCGGCGTCCCTGCCTGGGACGACGCGTCACGCATCGTGCGCGACATCGCCCTGACCGGCTACTACCCGGTCGTCGTGTGGACCGCGCCGCTCGTGCTGGGCATGTGGATCGGCCGACGCGACCTGGTCTCGACGACGGTCGTGCGATCGGTCGGGCTGGCCGGCGCGGTCGTAGCCGCCGTCGCCTTCCTGACGTCCGACGGGCTCGTCGCGCTGCTGGGTCCGGCCACCTCGTCGACCGACGCGAGCCAGCTCTACGTCATCGAGCCGCACAACGAGATGCCGTTGTGGATGCTGTCGTCGGCAGGGATCGCGGTCACCGTGATCGCGGGGTGCGTGTTGCTGGCGCGCCGACTGCCGCGCATCACCTGGCCACTCGTCGCGTTCGGACAGCTCGCGCTGACCGCCTACGTCACCCACCTGCTCGTGTTGCACCGGTGGCCGCAGTGGCTGGACCGCAGCACCTACGGCGCCGCGTGGCTGTCGGTCAGTCGCTTCACGCTCGTCGCGCTCGTGCTGGCGACCGCCCACCGCGCTGTCGCTGCGCGCGGTCCCTTCGAGCTGCTGCTGCGCCCATCGGCGCTGCTGTCGCGACGTCAGGACCGACCCGACGAGGGCCATTGACGTCGGAGACGACCTGAACTCGGCGACCAAAGGTGGGGCAGCGAACTTCGGGGTGGTAGCCCAGACCTCAAGGTGTGGGCGACTTCTCGCGCCCAGCACGAACTACGAACTGCGCACATCGGGCTCAGTGGCTGGCGACCAGCCGTTTGAGCGCGGCCCGGTCGATCTTGCCGAGGTGGGTGCGGGGCAAGTCGTCGAGCACGACCACCTGACGGGGATGCTTGTACGGATCGAGGCGTTCGAGGACGAACCGCTGCAGGTCCTCGGCCAGACCGGGTGCAGCGCGCGCCGCCACGACGAACGCGACCGGCTTGACCAGACCATCGTCGTCGGCCGCGCCGACGACGACGCACTCGGTCACCTGGTCGTGTTCGAGCAGGCAGCTCTCGACCTCGGCCGGCAGCAACCACTTGCCCTTGACCTTCAGCGCGTCGTCGCCGCGTCCGACGTAGGTGACATAGCCATCGTCGTCGACGGAGATGAGGTCCCCGGTCACGACCCACTCCCCGCGGAATACCCGCTGTGTCTCCGGCATGTTCCGCCAGTAGGCAGTGGCGCGCGACCCGCCCCGCACCCACAGCCGACCGACGTCGCCGGACGGCACGCGGACCCCGTCGTCGTCGCGGACCTCGAGGTCGTAGCCGGAGACGGCGGTGCCCAGCGTCCCGGGACGGACCTTCCCCGGCTGGTTGCTGATGAAGACGTGCCACATCTCGGCGGTGCCGAGCCCGTCGTAGAGCGGCACGTCGACCATCGACATCCAGCGCTCGTACAGCGTCACGGGCAGCGCCTCGCCCGCGGAGGTCGCGAACCGCAGGTTGGACAGGTCGCGCGGGGCAGCGGCCTGCTCGTCGACCATCCTGGCGATCATCGACGGCACGTTGACGAGCACGGTCGCCCGGTGGCGTTCGATGCGGTCGAGCAGGCCGTCGGGGGTCGGGTGGTCACCGAACAGCACCGCCGAGCCGCCGACCGCGAACGGGAAGAACAGCACCGCGCCCAACGCGTAGCCGAAGTAGAGCTTCGGCACGCCGATCGCAACGTCGTCGTCGCGGTAGCGCATGGTCTGCTTGGCATAGCGCTCCGCGGCGTTGGCGTAGGACCCGTGGCTCTGCACGACCGCCTTGGGCCGGCCGGTCGTGCCACCCGAGAACAGCCAGATGGCCGCGTCGTCCCGGTGCGTGGCGACCGTCACGAGCTCGTCCTCGACGTCCATGTCGTCCAACGCCACGTGCGACGTCCCGCCGCCGTCGACCAGCAGGCGGGGCGCGGGTTCGCGGCTGCCGGCTGCGGCCGCCTCGAAGGTCGGGACCACCGATGGCGCAACGACCGCGACCGGCACGCGTCCGTAGTCCAGGATTGCCCGCAGCGCGTCGACCCCCAGCCCGGGGTTGACCATCACCACGACGGCACCGAGCTTGAGGATGCCGAACAGCGCACCGACGAAGGCCGCACCGTCGGGCAGCGCGACGATCACCCGCTCCTCCTGGCGCACCCCGAGCTGCCGGAGCGCGTTGCCGAACCGGGCTGCCAGCCGGTCGACGTCGGCGTAGGAGCAGGTCCCTTCGTCGAGGCGCAGCGCGGTCCGATCGCCCCGGCCCTCACGCAGGCGGTCGCCGAGGTAGTAGTCGGCGATGTTCAGCAGGTCGCTCGATGTCATGGCCCTCTCCCGTCCCCGACCGCATCGTAGTCCTGGCGACGTGGGGCGATCGCTGACATGGCGACACCGTCGGCGGCACGCTCCACCGGTCGACCCCAGCCCTACCGGGCCGTCGGTCCGGTCAGTGGGGGACGGCGTCGGCGAGGCGGTCGAGCTGGGTGAGGTCGGCGACGGCGGGCAGCAGGATAAGGTGGTCGCAGCCGGCGTCGGCGTAGGCTTGGACGAACTCGCGGACCTCCAGCGGGTTGGTCAGCAGCCCGTCCGCGATGCGTCGCGAGAACGGCCCGGTGAAGGCGTAGTAGTCGAGTAGGTAGTTGCGGCCGGCGCTCGCGCCGTCGCCGAGCGCGAAGTAGCCCTGGCCCCACAGCTCGGGCTCGCCCGGCCGGCCGGCGTCGGCCCACGCCGAGCGCGCCTGGGCCGCTGCCCGCTCGAACGCCCGTGGTGGACCGCCGCCGTGGAAGTAGCCGTCCGACAGCCGCGCCATACGGGCGAACGCCGGTCCGCTGCCACCGCCCACGAGGACGCGTGGCGCGCGCCGCGACGCGCTGGTCGGGGTCAAGTGGCCCTCGTCCCAGATCGCCCGGAGCGCGGTGAGTTGATCGGTCAGCCGTGCACCGCGCGGCCGGTCGAACTCGTTACACGCGTAGTCGTCGCCGCGGGCGCCGATCGCCACCCCCAGCGTCAGGCGCCCACCGGACAGGACGTCGAGGCTGATCGCCTGCTTGGCGAGCGTGGAGCACTCCCGCAGGGGTGCGATGAGGATGCACGTCACGAGCTCGACGCGGCTGGTGACAGCGGCCGCGGTGGCCAGCGACACCATCGGCTCGACGTTGTCGTACACGATCCGGTCGACCGTGCCGAGGCTGGCGAACGGTCCGCCGTCAGCGCGCCTGGCCCACTCGACGATGGTCGCCGCCTCCACCCCGGGCACCGCGTTGGGCAGTCCGACCCCGACGTCCATGTTGGTTCTCCTCAGGTGCCGCCGTTACGACCTGACGCGCTGCTCGGCCAGCCATGGCGGCTCGTCGGGCAGCGGGCGGCCGACGATCACGAGGTCGGCCCTGCCGGACGCGAGCACGTGGTCGGCCTGCGCCAGCGTCGACAGGTCGCCCGACGCGATCGTGGGCACGCCGGCGCAGTTGCGGATGAGATCGCTCCAGGCGGCATAGTAGACACCCGCGTAGTCAGGACGCGCGTGTGGGGTGGTCTGGCCGGCGACGACATGCAGGACGTCGGCGCCGTGCTCGGACAGCGCGCGCGCGATGACGACCGCGTCGTCCTCGGACAGCCCGCCTGGCTGCAGGTCGCTGGCCGACATGCAGACCGACAGCGGCCTTCCGCGCGGCCACACCTCGCGCACGGCGTCGAGGATCTCGAGCGGGAACCGCAGCCGCCCGTGCACGTCACCACCCAGCTCGTCCTCCCGGTGGTTGGTCAATGGTGATAGGAAGCTGGACACCAGGTAGCCGTGGCCGAAGTGCAGCTCGAGCAGGTCGAACCCCGCGGCGTGGGCCCGCCGGGCGGCGCCGGCGAAGTCGTCGCGGACGTCGACCCGTCGCCGCTCGTCGAGGGCGTGGGGGACGATCCCACCCGCGGTGTAGGGCACGGCCGATGCCGCGACGAGTGGCCAGCCACCCGTGCGCAGAGGCAGGTCCACGCCCTCGTCGCGTGTCCTCGTGGCGCCGCGGGGCCCGGCGTGGTTCAGCTGGATGCCCAGCAGGGTCGGCGTCGCGCCCCGCACGTCGTCGAGCACGGCCGCCCAGCGCTCAGCCTGCGCGTCGGTCCACAGGCCGCCGTCACCGGGTGTGATGCGCCCGTGCGCCGACACCGCCACGTGCTCGACCACGACGACGGCGGCGCCGCCGACGGTGGCGCGCGCGTAGCGGCGGACCGCATCGTCGGACGCCCTGCCGTCGTCGGCGCGGTCATCCGGTGCGACCGTCAGCACCATGCGGTTTGCCAGGCGCTGCCCGCCGAGGTCGATGCCCGTCAGCGACGGCGGCGGCGGGATCACCAGCGGCACGTCGTGGCCACGCTCCGCCTCCTCGGCGAACCACCGGTCGATCGCCTGCACCAGACCCGGATCGCGGCGCTGCATGCTCTGGTGGTCGATCCGCTCGCTGCGCGTCAGCAGGGAGTACGCGAACTGCGGTGGCGCGAACCCCCAGTAGCGGTGATAGCGGGCGAACCAGTCGAGGCTCTCGGCGGCGGCCTGCTGCACGCGGGCGACCGCAGGACGGCGCGTCGCCTCGTACTCGGCGAGCGCGACGTCGAGGTCGTCGTAGCGGCCAAGCGCATCGGCGAGTGCGATGGCGTCCTCGAGGGCCAGCTTGGTGCCCGATCCGATCGAGAAGTGCGCGGTGTGCGCGGCGTCGCCGATCAGCACGACGTTGCCGTGCCGCCACGAGGCGTTGCGCACCGTGGTCCAGTCGAGCCACTTCGAGTTGTTGGGGATCAGCTCGTGACCCTCGAGGTCGTCGGCGAACAGGTCGGCCAGGAACGCGATCGACCGGTCGTCGCTGTCCCCGGGCCGCAGCGACGCGGCGTCGACAACGTCGAGCCCGGCCGCTCGCCAGACCTGCTCCGACGCCTCGACGATGAAAGTGCTGGTGGTCTCGCTGAACGGGTAGATGTGGACCTGGAACAGCCCGTGCGTGGTCTGTCTGAAGATGAACGTGAACGCGTCGAACAGCTTCGTCGTGCCCAGCCAGATGTACTTGCTGCCCTCGACGGTCAGGCTTGGTTGGAACGCGTCGCGCCACGTCCGGCGGACCAGGCTGTTGAGGCCGTCGGCGCCCAGCAGCAGGTCGGCGTCGGCCCGCTGCCCCTCCACGTCGTCGACCTGCGCACGGAACCGCACGTCAGCGCCGAGCTCGACGGCACGTTGCTGCAGGATCTCCAGCAGGCGGTGGCGGGAGACGGCCGCGAACCGGTTCCCTCGGGCCCGGATCCGTGCACCCCGGTAGCGGATCTCGACCGGATCCCACCGCGCGCAGGCGCGCAGGAAGCGGTCGTGGCTGACAGGGTCGGCATCGGCGAGCTCGGAGAGGGTGGCGGCCGAGAACACGACGCCGAAGCCGAACGTGTCGTCCGGTGCATTGCGCTCAAGCACGGTGACGTCGGTGGCCGGATCGGCCAGCTTGAGCAGGATCGCTGCGTACAGCCCGCCGGGCCCGCCACCGATGCTGGTGACCTTCACCTTCGCCTCGCCCTGCCTCCTGCGGAGGCCATCCGGCATCACCTGACCGACCTGGTCATGCTACTCATCCGTTACGATCGCACGGCCGTGCACGCCATCGTGAGGTCGATGTGCAGTCCATCAGCATCGAGCACCGCAAGCTGCTGCGCG
The DNA here is from genome assembly GCA_035461305.1 of Euzebyales bacterium. Lineage (NCBI taxonomy): Bacteria > Bacillati > Actinomycetota > Nitriliruptoria > Euzebyales > Euzebyales bacterium. The sequence goes on from DATHVN010000092.1 coordinate 18,270, forward strand.
AGACACATGAGCTCGCACGTGTCACGCTCGCGCCGATCGTGGCACGCGGGCCACACGGTCGCCTGAACCGGGAGCTTGTCCGCGCGCTCGGCGATCACGGGATCCTGCCGCGGCTGTTCCCGACCGAGCTCGGCGGTACTGCGAGGGGCGGGGTCTCGGCGACCGAGCTGTGCGTCCTGCGCGAGGCGATCGCGAGCGCATCCGTGACGGCTGAGACCACGCTGGCCGTGCAGGGGCTGGGCTCGTACCCGATCCTGCAGTCCGGCCGCGACGAGGTGCGCGCGCGCTGGATCCCGCAGGTGGCCGCCGGCCGGGCGGTCGCGGCGTTCGCGCTGACCGAGCCAGGGGCGGGCTCCGACGCCGCGGCGCTCGACCTGCGGGCCGAGCGCGACGGGGACGGCTTCCGCCTGACGGGCACCAAGACATGGATCTCGCACGCCCCCGGCGCCGATGTCTACACGCTGTTCGCCCGTACGACCCCGGGAATGGGTGCGCGGGGTGTCACCGCCTTCGTCGTACCCGGCGACGCCGACGGGCTGCGCGGCACCTCGATCGACCTGATCGCCCCGCACGCGATCGGCAGCCTCGAGCTCGACGGTGTGCGCGTCCCATCCACCGACGTCCTCGGCGAGGTCGACGCCGGGTTCAAGGTGGCGATGCGCACGCTGGACCTGTTCCGGCCCAGCGTCGGCGCCGCGGCCGTCGGGATGGCTCGGGCTGCCCTCGATGCGGCGCTCGACCACGCCGATCGGCGCGAGGCGTTCGGGCAGCCCCTGCGTGGGTTCCAGGCGATCTCGCACCAGCTCGCCGACATGGCCACGCGGCTGCAGGCCGCACGGCTGCTGGTCTTCGACGCCGCGGCCGCACACGACGACGAGACCAGCCGCGTGACCCGGCCGGCGGCGATGGCCAAGCTGTATGCGACCGAGATGGCCCAGTTCGTCATCGACGCCGCCATCCAGGTCCACGGCGCCAAGGGGCTGGAACGCGGACACCTCCTCGAGGAGCTGTACCGCGAGGTCCGCTCGTTGCGGATCTACGAGGGGACCTCCGAGATCCAGCGCACGATCATCGCCCGCGAGCTGTATCGGGACCGGCACGGGGCCGGGCCGTGACCGCTCCTGCGGTGGCGCGGCGGCGCGCGCTGGTCACTGGTGGCAGCAGGGGCGTCGGTCGCGCGATCGTCGAGCGGCTCGCCGCCATTGGACAGTCCGTCGTCGCCGTGGGCCGCGACGCAGCCGCGCTCGACGACGTCGCGGCGACGGCCGGTCGCCACGGCTGGCATGTCGAGACTGCGCGCTGCGACGTCACCGACGAGGCTGCGGTCACGGACCTGTTCGCACGGGTCGGCCCGATCGACGTGCTGGTGCCCAACGCCGGTGTGTCGACGTCGGCGCCCGTGCACCGCACGACGCTCGACGACTGGAACCGCCAGCTGCGCGTCAACGCGACCGGGGTGTTCCTGGCCGTGCGGGCCGCGCTGCCGGCCATGCAGGAGCGCGACCGTGGACGCGTCGTCGTGGTGGCGTCGGTCGCCGCGCTCCACGGGGCCCGCTACATCTCGGCATACGCGGCGTCGAAGCACGCCGCGCTCGGGTTCGTCCGCAGCGCAGCGGCCGAGGTCGCTGGCTCCGGCGTCACGGTCAACGCCGTCTGCCCCGGGTACGTCGACTCCGAGATGACCGACCGCAGCGTCGCGACCATCGCTGCACGGACCGACCGTGACGAGGCGGACGCCCGCGCGTTCCTCGAGCGCCAGCAGCCGCTGGGGCGGCTGGTCACGCCGGAGGAGGTCGCCGCGGCCGTGGCCTTCCTGGCGTCCGACGAGGCTGCAGCGATCAACGGGCAGACCATCGTGCTGGACGGTGGCGGCGTCCAGCACTGACCGAGCAGCGAAGGGCAACAGGTGACGTTCCGAGCCAGCGCCGGGTTCACACCCCACTGGGAGCACTTCGACCTGACGATCGACGCCGGTGTCGCCACGGTGACGCTGACCCGTCCCGACAAGCTGAACGCGCTCACCTTCGACGTCTATGCCGACCTGCGCGACCTGCTGGGCGAGCTGCCGGCACGCGACGACGTCCATGTGCTCGTGATCACGGGCACCGGCCGCGGGTTCTGCTCCGGTGGTGACGTCCACGAGATCATCGGCGCCCTGCGCGGGATGGACACGCGTGGCCTGCTGGAGTTCACGCGGATGACCGGCGCCGTGCTGGGAGGCCTGCGTGACATCCCCATTCCGGTCATCGCCGGCGTCAACGGCATCGCAGCGGGCGCGGGCGCGGTCATCGCACTCGGCGCCGACCTGCGTGTCATGGCGCGGTCGGCGTCGGTCCAGCTGCTGTTCACGCGCGTTGGGCTGTCCGGCGCCGACATGGGGATCGCCTACCTGCTGCCCCGCATGATCGGGCTGGCGCGCGCGACCGAGCTGCTGCTGCTCGGCGATCGTGTCGACGCCGCGACCGCGCTCGCGTACGGACTGGCGACGCAGGTGGTCGACGACCACGACCTTACGGACGCCGTGGCAGCGCTCGCCCGACGCTTCGCCGACGGACCCACGCTGGCCTACGGTGCCACCAAGGCGCTGCTGACCCGGGAGCAGGACATGGGCCTGCACGCAGCCGTCGAGACGGAAGCACTCGTGCAGGCCCTGCTGATGACCTCGGCCGACCACGCCGAGTTCTACGACGCGTTCATCGACAAGCGCGCACCCGACTGGAAGGGACGCTGAGGTGGCACGCTCGCCCCACGAGATCGTCAACCCCCCGCAGCTGCTGCCGCCTGTCGGCTTCTCGCACGCCGTCGTGTCGGGTTCCGGACGGACCGTCCACGTCGGCGGCCAGACGGGTCACCGCGGCGACGGATCGCTGCCGCACGGCCTGCTGGCCCAGTTCGACCAGGCGGCGGCCAACCTCGCCATCGCGCTGGCCGCCGCGGGAGCGCGTCCGGAGCACCTCGTGTCGATGCAGGTGGTCGTGACCGACGCCGAGGCCTACCGCGCGGACCCGCGGGCCCTCGGCGCGACGTACCAGCGGCACCTCGGCCGTCACTACCCGGCCATGGCGCTGTTCGAGGTGTCCCAGCTGTTCGACGAGCACGCGATGGTCGAGCTCGTCGCGGTGGCCGTCGTCCCGGATGGGCATGGCTGAGCACCGGTCCGGGTCCGCCGCGCGGCTGCCCTACCTCGTCGTGCGGACGTCCCAGCGCACCGCCGCGCTGCCAGACCGGTGTGCGGCATGGGCCAACCGCACCGGTGCCGACGTCGAGGTCGTGGGTCCGGTCGGTGCCGATGCACTGCCGGCGCTGCTCGACGGAGAGCGGCACGCGGGGATCATCGTCGAGGTGACCCCGGTCCGCCACGACGCCGCGGCCGCGGCCCTCGTCGCGCGTGCGCAGGTGCCGGTCGTGACGGTCAACCGTGACGCGTCGTCCGACGACGCCGCGGTCGAGGCCGCCAGCACCTCCACGATCAGCGGACGGGGCACCAGCGGCTTCCTGTGGGCGCTGGGCCACCTGCATGCGCTGTGCACCCATCCGCCGACCACGGTCCGCTACGGCGATCACGACGCGCAGACCGGCGACCTCCGCCTGGCGGCCACGCCGCATGCACCCGTGGTCATGCTCGTGCACGGGGGATTCTGGCGCCACGAGTGGGGCCGCGACCTCATGGACGGGCTCGCGCTGGACCTGTCACGTCGGGGGTACGCCACGTGGAACATCGAGTACCGCCGCGTCGGTCCGACCGGTGGCGGATGGCCGCGGACGGGCCACGACGTGGTCCGCGCCGTCACCGAGCTCCAGACGCTCGCCGATGGCCGGGTCGACGTCGACCGCGTGGTGCTGGTGGGGCACTCGGCGGGCGCACAGCTCGCGCTTCGCGCGGCGGAGGAGCTGCGCACGAACCGCCGACCACCGTCGCTGGTCGTCTCGCTGTCGGGGCTGTTCGACCTCGAGGCGGCCGCGCGCGACGGCGTCGGCTGGGGCTCGGTCGAGGCCTTCCTCGGCGGAGATCCATCCGAGGTTCCCGGCGCCTACCGCGCGGCTGCACCGATCGCGCACCTGCCGCTGCGCGTCCCGCAGATGGTCGTGCACGGCATCGAGGACGCACACGTTCCCCCGACCCAGAGCGACGCGTACGTGTGGGCCGCCGCCACGGCGGGCGAGA
>DATHVN010000093.1 GCA_035461305.1 Euzebyales bacterium
CGCCATCATCGACCAGCTGTGGCGCGTCGACGACCCCTCCACCGCCCAGGTGCTCGAGGCGCTGGCCGACACGACCGACCGCAAGATCGCCAAAGCGGCGCGCAAGGCCCTGTTCAAACACCGCAGCGCCGCGCCGAACCATGCGGGATGATCCCAGGGCGCGACGGACGCGCACCCGCGCGAGACAGGAGACGCAATGGACTACAGGCTCGAGCTGGTCCTGCTGCCCGTGACCGATGTCGACCGGGCCAAGGCCTTCTACGACGCCATCGGATTCAACCTCGACGTCGACCATCAACCGGACGAGGAGTTCCGGGTCGTGCAGTTCACGCCACCCGGCTCGGCGTGTTCGGTGTCGTTCGGCATCGGCATCACGGCTGCGGAACCGGGTTCGGTGCAGGGCCTGCATCTGGTCGTGCGCGACATCGCGGCCGCCCACGCCGAGCTGACCGAACGCGGCGCCGACGTCAGCGCGATACGACACATGACACCGGAGGGATGGAAGCCCGGCCCCGACCCGGAGCACGCTCGTTTCAACTCGTTCGCTGACTTCGCCGACCCCGACGGCAACACCTGGATCCTCCAGGAGGTCGACTACGAGCCGGCCACGGCGTAGACACCGCTCACCGAGGCCGCCCTCATCCCTGACTGGTGCAGGAACGCCCGAATCCCGGGTGCGACAGCCGATGGACGTCGACCGTGTACTGGCAGGTGCGTCACATGAATGCACGCCTGGCGTGTCAGCGGGGGCTCAGGACCTCGCCTGGCGCGTCGGCGACGTCGGTGTGGCCACCTCCCAGGTGGTGGCGCAGCTGATCGACCCACGCGCGCAGCTCGACCTCGCCGCTGTAGTCCGAATGCAGGGCCAGGGCCGAGAACGCCTCACGGATGGGGTCGGGGCCGCCCGGCACGCCGTCGGCTAACGGCAGCTCGTCGATCACCGGCTGGAGCGCCGGGTCGTCGAGCATCCGGTCCACCGTGGCCAGCTCGGTCCCGGTGAACAGCGCCTTGCCGACGTAGTCGGTCGCCCGGAAGAAGTTGCGCCACGCCATGTCCGACGAGATCTCGCCGTCGCACAGCTGCCCGTACAGGTCAAAGGTCAGCGGCAGATGGAAGTAGGCGGGGAAGAACCGCTGGTACAACTGCGCGACCGGCGAGCCGTACGTCACGAGCGCGACGCGCCCAGCCGCCGTCGACTCGATCCCCATCAGCTGAGCGAGCGCCGCGACGGCCAGCACCGTCCCCTGGCTGTGGGCCGACAGGATGACGTAGCGGTCCCTGCCGAGGTGGTGGCACAACCGCTCCTGCAGCTCGGGCACGGCCCGCTCGGAGTAGGGGCGGATGGCCCACGGGTGGGTCCGGCGGGGCCAGAACGTCAGCACGTCCCAGATCATGCCCACCTGGCGCCGCACCCCGGTGCGCCGACCCTCCCGCCACAGGAACACCAGGATCGTCGACATGGAGACAAGGATGATGGTGCCGCCCAGCGCCGCGACCTCGTTGCCCCACGGCACGCTTCCCGTGACGCCGGTGATCGCGACGACCGCCGCCGCCAGGAAGCACAACGCCGGAATCGACAGCACCAGGTCGATGTTGCGCAGCACCTCCGACAGCGACCGCGCCCATGCAACCCGGTTCAGCATCGCCGCGCTCACCTGCCGGCGGCCGTCGTCATCGGCGCGTTGCGTCGCGGCCGTGAGCAGCTCCGCCCGGATCTGTGCCTTCCTGCGCGCGTGCACCACGAGGCGCCACACCACGACCAGGGAGAAGACGATCGCCGCGACGCCGAAGGCGACGTCGAGGTCGCGGTTCGCGCTCTCCGGTGCGGCGATGCGGGCACGCAGCAGCCGCTCGATGCCGCTGAAGCCTCCGACCGCGAGCGCCACCGCGAACGCGACCGCCACGGCCTGGGCGCAGACGCGGAACCCGCTGCGCCTGGTCATGACGTAGCGGTCGGGAGCGCGACGCTTCGCCCGCTCGAACACCACGCGCTCGACCACCGTGAGCACCGCCAGCACCACGAGCCCTACGACGACGGCCCGGAGCAGCCACGCCACCACAACGTCGTAGCCGAGCGTACCCAGGCCGGCCGCCACGCCGGTGGCCATCTGCACGACGGCGCGCACACACGGCGCCAGCAGCACGGCCGCCGCGACGAGCGTGTGCGTGAGCAGCATCGTGCGCGCGGACGACCCGTGCATCCAGAACGACGGTGCGGCAAGGTCGCGTTCGCCCGCGAACAGCGCCCGTGGGTCGTCGGTCGGCGCCTCGCGGAGCTCCTCGGTGGCGTCAACGACACCCGGCGGTGGCTGTCGGTCTTCGAAGCCGCCCTGCACGTGGCGGGCGACGAGGAACACGATCCCGAGCGCCACGACGGCGGCCACGGCGGCCAACCCGGCGGTCGAGTAGCCCCACCGTCCACCGAGCCGCCACTCGATGAGCAGCAGGTCGATCACCAACACGCCGCTCCACGCCGCGTACACCGCGGTCAACAGGTAGCCCAGTGCCATCAGCACCCAACGCACGGCCCACCAGGAGCGGGTCGGCGTCGTGCGCTCGTCCAGGGGCTGGTGCATCCACCCGGCGACGTTGAGCAGGGTGAACGGCAGCAGGACGATCCACAGCGGTTGCAGCAGCGGAGCGGATGTCAGACGCCCCCACCAGTAGCCCTCCACCGAGCGCTGCGACCGGCGTGCCCAGAACCCCGTGGGGCCCTCCCCCGCTACCCGGACGGTCTCTCGTTCCTCGACCCCCAGCAGCGACTCGGGCGAGCCGCCTCCGACCCCGTGCACGCGCAGTTCGACGACCTCGGGCATCGCACACCTCCACGACGCGACGCACCCACCGTGGCGTTCGCCGCGACCTCAGCTAACACGATCCGAGCGCCGACGTCTGCAGGTGATACGTGGTTCTGTCACCCGAAGCCGGCCGCCCAAGTCGTTCGTGGAACCAGGCCCCACGAAGAATCCCGCGGGACCGGGCGGTCAGCACACCGGCGCGGGTGCCGTCACCCAGCCGGTCCGAAGGCACCGTCGCCTTGGTGTCGCGCAGCGCCCGTCACAGCAGCGCCCGTGACAGCCCGCCGTCGACGGCGATGACGGCGCCAGTGATGTAGCTCGCCTGGTCGCTGGCCAGGAACGCCGCGATCGCGCCGAAGTCGGTCGGGTCGCCCAGGCGGCCCAGCGGGATGTCAGCGAGGACCGCGTCGCGCGCGGCGTCGTCGCCGAGCACCTCCTCGAGGCGGTCCGTCGCGTGGTAGCCGGGCGCGAGCAGGTTGACGGTGATCCCGGCGTCGCCCAGGTCGGCGACGAGGGACTTGGCGTAGCCGGCGACGCCGGCGCGGGCGGTGTTCGACAACGCCAGTGTGGGGATCGGCTGCTTGACCGAGACCGATGTGACGAAGATCACCCGCCCCCAACCAGCCGCACGCAGATGCGGCAGCGCCGCCCGTGTGATGACGATCTGCGACATGAGGTTGAGCTCGACCGCGTCACGGTACGCGTCGACGTCGAAGGCCGTCGCACCCCCACCTGGTGGACCGCCGGCGTTGGGCACCACGATCTCGAGCCGGCCGAATGCCTCGGCGGTGGTGTCGATCCACGCCGTGACCGCATCGCCGTCGCGCACGTCGACCGGGGTGGCGCTGACCCGGCCGTCACCTAAGGCGTCGAGCTCGGCCGCCGCCGCCCCGAGCCGCTCACGATCGCGGGCACAGATCGCGACGTCGGCGCCTTCGGCGGCGAGGTTGCGGGCGATCGCCAGTCCCAGACCGCTGCTGGCGCCGGCGACCGCAGCCACGCGACCGCGCAGTCCCAGATCCATGCCGTTCCCCTGTCGACGCGCCCGTCGGCCGCGATGCGGCGTGTGGCGGGTGGTGGTGCCCGCACCCTACCCGGTCGTTGAGCGCCTGCGCGCACCGCGCCGCGCTGAAGGATGCCGGCGCGATCGTGTCACTGATCAGCCGTCGGCTCGCACCTTGTCGAGGCGGTCGAGAAGATCGTCGGCGGCCGCCTCGACGTCGTCGTGGTCGTTCTGGGCGGCGCGCTGCTTGGCGGCGATCAGACCGCTGCGGTGTAGGCGATCGAAGTCGCCGTAGATGAAGCCGTAGCGCTCCTTGGTCTGCTGCCCTGCGTCGGTGTCGATGGCGAGGTACCACTGCCCGAAGCCGTCGTAGCCGTGCCGTTCGAGCTGTGCGTTCCCGGCGTCGGCGTCCGGCGCCGCGTCACTCCACTCGCTGTCCAGCACGTACTGCCCCGCGTCGATCAGCTCGCGGGCCTTGGTGACGCCCGCGTCGTTGACCCGGTAGCTCGGCATGATGGCTCCTCCAGTCGTGGTCCACCATGAGTCTCACCGACGTCGCACGGGACATGCCATGGTCCCGAACCGCGTGCCGTTCGGCTCGTGCAAGACGCTGTGCAGCGAGGCGCCGCGCCGCTGTCTCTGCCACCGGCTCAGCAGTCGGCCAGCGCTCGAAGTGCCTCACAGATCGCGGCGCGGGGCGATGCCACAGCCCCAACGCGATCGGTGAGGAAGGATCGCCGAATGGGCTGGAGGTTGTCGAACGTCGCCGCACACGGCTGATCGAGCCCGTCACGAGCGCCGAGTGGAACTTCGGTCGGTATGTCTCGCACCGTCCGGGTCACGGGAGCAACGATGAGCCACCGCAACACCGGTACGGCCTCAGAACGGGTCACGATGAGAACCGGCCGACGCTTGTCCTCGGCCTCGGCCCACCAGATCTCACCTTGTGCGGGCGTCACCATGGCTCATCGGCGATCATGTCGCGCGTGGCCTCGTCACCCCAGCTGTATTCGTCGTCGGTCTGGGGTCGTGTCTGATACGCCTCGACGATCTCGGCAGCAACCTGAGCTCGTCGGTAGCGATCCACGATCGCCCGCAGCCCTGCTCGGACTGCGTCCGACCGCGAATCGAAGACGCCTTGCGCGACCAGGGAGTCAATCGCTGCCACGAGTCGATCGTCGACACGAGTCACAAGCTGTTGCATAGCGGAAAGCATAGCAGAACACATCACACGAGGGCGGTCGGGAGCGCAGCGTGAGCCTTACTCGGACTCGCTCACCGATGAGACTCGCTCACCCGATGAGCGCAGAGGTGGCGGCGTCGTCCGGCGAGACGCGGCTCGACGGTCGAAACGCAGCCGTCATCGCGTGACATGTCACGACCCGTCAGGGCGAGCGCCGTGGTGACGGTGGTGGCCTATCGCTTCGACTTCGGCTTCTTCGGTGGAAGCGCGGCGACGTGGTCCAGCGCGCACTTCACCCACGGCGCCGCATGTGCGGGATCGGACGCCCACGCCAACGGGATCGTGACATAGCCGCCCATGGGCCGCTCCACCGGGCCGAACGGTCCCGCGCCCTCGACGGACAGCAACTCATCACGCGCGTGCTCGGGCAGCTTCACGCCGATGTCCGCGCCGAACAGACCCATGAACATGTTGCCGTTCACGAACGCGCCCAGATTCCCGAACATCGGCCTGGTCTCGACCCGCGGGTCGTCCGGGACCAGGTCGAGAAAGCGCGCCTTGTCGGCCTCGGTCGGCTTCGGCATCTGCATCAGGCGCCCTCCTCGTCGCTGCCAGCGCCAGGGCAGCACATGATCGCGCACCGGGCGGCGACAGCGCTCCCTGAAATCGCCCACGGGTGTCCAGGACTCACCCTCAGCCTTCAGCCGCACGCGGCGCCTCCGGACGGCCGCTGGACTCCGATCTGACCGTACGCTGGTCACGCACGCACATCGGAGTCACAGTGCACCTCGGAGCGGCGGCGCCGGCGACCGTTGAGGACGTCCACAACGCCGCGCGCGCCATGCCCCAAGTCACCGTCGAACGCGCCGGAGGCGACAACCCCGTCTACCAGGTCGGGAGCAAGTCCTTCGTGTACTTCCGAACGCCGCGACCCGACGCCGTCGATCCCGGGACCGGCGAACGCTACGACGACGTCATCATCATCTGGGTCTCCTCCGAGCACGACAAGCATGCACTCGTCGACGATCCCGACTCGCCATTCTTCACCACCCGCCACTTCGACGGGCATCCCTCCGTGCTCGTCCGGGCCGGCCGCCTCGGCGAGATCGACCGCGACGAGATCGTCGAGCTGGTCCAGGAGGCGTGGCTGTCAAGAGCGTCCCGGCGTCGCGCCAACGCCTGGCTGGCCGACCAAGGCCTACCACTGATCGAATGACGCCCACCCGAGCGCTCGATCGTCGCATCGCGAACGTCGCGGGCGAGGTCCACCGAACCACGTCAGTTTGAGTGACTGCTTGGGCAGTGCTGTCGTACCCCATGCCCGGGTGAAGTCTGGTGGCAACTCGCCCTCGATGTGGGCACGCAGTGCCAGCTGCGCGAACAGTCCGAGGGGCGTGATGCGCGCACGACCGACGTCGTGCATGTCACCGTCCCACTCCGCGACACCGAACTCCACGCACAGGCCGACGACCAGACCGACGACGGCGTTCTGCACCTTCCATGGGAGGCGGACGCCCCGCGTGAGCCGTCCGGCCTCACGGCCGATGGTCTCGGCGACGTCGGCGAGGTCGACCTCGCCGGCGTGCCAGCAGCTGCACGATGAGGAACGGCACGCTCACCCACGGACCGGACAGACGAGGGTCGCAATCGAGGTCGGCGATTTCGGTGAATGCAACGAGGCTCTCACCCAGGGGTTGCCGGCTGCGGGACATGACGGCTCCTTCCAAGCATCGGGTCCCCGCAGCTTCACGAAGATCGCCTGACAGCGCCGCCCGCACACGTCAGGGGCTGTGGACGAACGGGGCTGCGCTGATCCTCGGATTCACCACAGCGCGTCACCGACGAGGCGCCGGTGCGCTGCCGAGCCCTGCGTCCGGGTGCAGGTCGTCGTACGGCTCGCCGTCGACGATTGCGTCGGCCACCGCCGTCCCGATCCACGGCGCCAGCTTGAACAGGTTGTGCCCGGCGACGATGTGGACGTTGCCCTCCTGCCACACCGCGAGTCCGTCGTCGCCCCACGGCAACCTGGTGATCCAGCAGGCGCGGGACCCGACAGGCTGCGGCTCGAGGCCCGGCAGCGCTCGGCGGACGTAGTCGCAGGTCTCCTGCCGTGCCCGTGCGAACGCGTCGGCATCCGCGACACCCCCATCGTCGGTGACCGCGATCGGCCTGCTCAGCCCGACCGCGTAGGCGCGGCCGCCGGGCTGCCGGCTGCCGTACGCGCTGACGTGGCTGAACCGTCCGCTGGCGTCCTGCAGGCAGGCCGACTTCGCTACCAGACCGTCACGGACGCCGAACGCGAACCGGATGTGCGCCTCGAGCGCCACCGGCAGCGTGCACCCGAGGCCGCGGGCGAGCTGCGCGATGTCGCGACCCGCGCAGATGACGGCGTGGTCGAACGGGGCGGTGGAGCCACCGGCGACGACCTCGACCACGCCCGTCGACCGCGGCACGACGGCGTACACCTCGTCGGCGACCAGGTGGTCACGCAGCACCCGGGTCAGCGACCCGATCGCCGCGCGGGTACGGATCGTGCCCGCGGTGTGGTCCACCAGCGCCGGACCGTCGTAGCCGGCCGACATCGGCAGGAAGCGCGGAACCTCGGCGCCATCGATGAGTCTGGCCGCCACCCCACCGACCGCGGTCAGGGCCTCGAAGCGTCGCTGCACCGCGGGACCCACCGCGACCGCGCCGTCGGACGACACGAGCTGGGTGCCGAACCGCTGCTCCCAGGCCCGCCAGATGACCAGGCTGCGCTGCGCGAGCTGCACCAGCCGCGGGTCGTCGTGGGCGTGGCGGAAGATGCGCGAGCTCCCACCGGACTGCCCGCTGCCCGGACTGCCGCGCTCGAAGACGGTGACCGTCACACCGCGGTCCACTAGCGCCGCGGCGGTGGACAGACCGACGATGCCCGCGCCGACGACCGCCACGCTCGTGGCTTTCGGAGCGATGGTCGGCGGTGTCATGCCGACGCGGTCGGATGGTCGTGGCGACACGTGAGATCCAACCGCCCGCTCATGACCACGACGGTACCGCTCGGCATGACCGCTTCCTCCGAGCATCGTGTTCTCGCGCAGCTTCAGGAGGCCACGCGGGCGCACGTCGGTCGGGCCCTCGCAATCGGGCATGGTCGACAGCACACGCGTGAGTGATCCGCCCGGTCGTCCAGCGCGTCCGCGAGCTGGCGCGAGGCGCCACGTACCGGTCGCCGGACGCCCGTGCGCGTTGCGTCATCAGACGAGGCTCGGTGGCACGAAGCAGGCGTTGATCAGGCGGTTGACCTTGTCGATGTGGACCTGCCCGTCCCGCAGGGTCAGATTGCGGTGGCCGGGCAGGAGCGCATCCACGGCAAGGCCGGTCAGTCGGCGCACGCTCGCCAGCAGCGCCTGCAGGTCGCAGTCCCAGGTCGCCAGCAGCGACACCTTGCCACCCCAGAAGATCAGATCGCCCGAGAGCAACGCTGTCGAGGCTCCATCGTCGACGACGTACGCCAGGTGACCCGCCGCATGCCCGGGCGTCTCGAGGACCCGCACGACACAGTCGCCGAGGTCGAAGACCTGTCGGTCGGTGAGCGCATCCGCGACGGGACACGGCTCGACGCGGAAGCCCTGCGGGTAGAACTCGGCGCGGCGTCCGAGATCGAGGCTCATCGCCGCCTCATCGCGGCGCTCCACCCAGTCGGCAACCTGCTCCGAGGCGTGCACACGCAGGTGCGGGAGCTGGCGACGCAGCTTCGCCGCACCGCCACAGTGGTCGGCGTGCGCGTGGGTCAACAGCAGGCGCGGTACGCGCCTCGGCTCGACCCCGGTCTGGGCGATGACGCATGGAACCGTCGGTCCCGCGACCGCAGCCGGCGTCGATCAGCACCGCTTCGCGGTCGCCGACGACCAGGAACGCGTGCGCGTCATAGGCGTCGGTCAGGTACAGGCCGCTCGATCCGCTGCCACCAGATGGATGCGTTCAGTCAGACGCATACGTGCTCCGCTGTTCCGCCGCGTGTCGTTGGCAACGACGTGCTGGTCCCGCCCCGGACGGTAGCGGGTGGACGACTGCGCGCACTTCCACGGCACGACAGGTGCGTCGCCGCCCCGTTCAGCAGTCGGCCACCGCTCGACGTGCCTCCATCAGACAGGCGGCGTTGTCACCATCGAAGACGAGGTGACTCCTGCTGTGATCCCTCGTCGAGGGCGAGCGGCCCGCACCGGTCAGATACGGTGCGCCGATGCTGAGAAGTCCACCGCTGAACGCGGGGACGACGCTCACAGGTGGACCCGGTCCGCGAGGGTCACGACGTCGTCGAGCGCGCGGCGCGCGCGGCGCAGCCGCTGTCCCGCGTACGCCGACAGATCAACGCAGTCGTTGCCTCCGTTGTGCTGGACGCGCGCCCACAGGCCCCAGACGACGTCGGTCACGGGACGCCACAGCGCCAGACGCGCCCGCAGCAGTGGCGGCGGCGGCCCGCCGGACCAGGCGTACAGCAGGCGCTCGGTCTCGTCGGGATCCAGGTCGGCCTCCACGGCGAAGTGGGCGAGATCCCACGCCGCATCGCCGATCCCCGAATACTCCCAGTCGACCAGCACGAGGCGATCGCCGGCGTCGACGATGTTCGACGGCCACGGGTCGTTGTGGCACGGGACGACTGCCGCGGTCCGTCCCAGGACGGCACATACGCGCTGCGCACGTCGCAGCAGCGCGATGTCATCGCCGTTCAGGCGATCACCGGCTCTGGCCAGCCGCCGGCGGTACCGCTCGAGCACCGTGCCGACCACGAACCGGCCGCGAAACCGGCTGGCGTCGAGCGCGTGCAGCCGTGCGAGCACTCGGGCCACCTGCTCGATCATCGTGCCGCGCCGCACGGTCGCGCGAGTCAGCGCCGCGCCGTCGACGTACTGCGTGACCAGCAGCTGGCGGGCGGGGTCCGCGTACACGAGGTTCGGGCCCAGGCCCTCCGCGGCGGCGGCCTTCGTGTTCGCCAGCTCGACCACGCGGTCGACCACTGGATCGTCACCCCCCGCCGGGATGCGGACGACGACCCGGCGGTCGTCGACGCGTACAAGGCAGGTGGTGTTGCTCATGCCGTCCAGGCGGGTCACGTCGATGACGTCCGAAGCGGCCAGGGCCGGGACGCTCCGCACCGCGTCGATCACCGCTGCCCATCGCGCCCGAAGGTCCGAGGGAGCTGTGGGGATCCTCCCGCTCACGAGCGTTCGTGGCGGGCCGCGACGAAGGTGATCTGACCGACGTCCGGGCGTCGGGCGTCGCGCCGGGCGACGTCGTCGGCGAGCTCCCCGCGCTCGTCGAGCGCAGCCAACTCCGTCTGGGCCGCGGCCAGCTCGTCGGGCTCGACGAGCGCCCACGTCGAGTCCCCGGACCGCCAGTCGTCGCGCAGGGGACCGCGGACGTCGAAGTACGCGTCACCCTGGATCACGCCGTCGACGGGAACGAACCGGCCGAGCAGGCTCAACCCCCGGTTGATCATAAAGCCCTCGAGCACCGCCAGCGGGGCGCAGCGCCGGCGCACCGCCGTGGCCGCACGAGGGATCACCGAGTAGTACCAGTAGCCGTCGCGCAGCTGCACTTGGCTGCAGGTGTTGACGACCAGCGTGCCGCCAGGGCGGAGCACCCGGGCGAACTCGCCTACGACCCGCCTGTGACGCTCCCACCCGACGTCGGCGTCGTCGCCCAGGTGGTGCAGCACCTGGTTGACCATCACCGCGTCGACCGACGCGTCGTCGAACGGCAGCGCGTCGACCGAGCCCTTCGAGAACCTGATCCGCCCCGCATCACGTGCCTCAGACAACTTGGTGCCGGCGACCTCGAGCATGGCGTCGCTGGCGTCGAGCGCCTCGATGCGTGCGACGTGCGGCAGCACTGCCGCCGCGTAGTTGCCGGTGCCGCACCCGGCGTCGAGCAGCACCACATCGGCCAGGGCTGTGGCGCCGCTCGCGAGGCAGCCGAGCACGATCTCAGCGCCCAGCGCCCAGCGTGTGGTGTCGTAGTGCAACGACGTCGACGTGTAGTCCTCGTACGTGCTCACCGCGGCCCTCCCATCGACCGTCCCCGGACGGCCGCATCCCAGGCACATCACTGACAGTCGCCGGGGCCCGGATCGAGGCCACGCGCGAGGTCACCGGCGGACGACGAAACGGCCGCCCGCGTCGCTGTCATCTTCGCGCAATCTGGCGTTCACGCAACCGGGTGGCTTCACGCAGGGGTCATCGACCCCGACGACGAGGCGCCGGCGGGCCGGCGGGCGAGTTCCCGTCAGCGCCGGCTCGTCGCCGACGCGGACGGCGACGATGGCGTGCTCAGGACGCGTCGGTGTGCGCATGCAGGTCGCCGCGGTACCAGCCAGGG
>DATHVN010000094.1 GCA_035461305.1 Euzebyales bacterium
ACCGTCCGACCCTCGACTTGGAGGCGGGGCGACCCAAGGCTCCACCAGACCCCAGCCGAGGGCGGCGACCGCCCCGAGGGGCGCGAGCGCCGAGGCGGAAGCGCCCGCCGCCAGCGAAGCGAGTCCGATGCCGATGGCCGCCACGGCCGCCAGGCTTGTCCCGAGCCGCCAACCGCGACCCGGGAGCGCGCCTGCGGCCATCACCAGCACGATCGCGAAGGCGATGATCGCCATGGCCCACCAGTGGGCGTTGTGATGCGGATCGGCCGTGGGTGGGAACGTGTTGCGCTGTAACAGGGCCTGGCCGATCCCGTACCATGCGGCTGGGACAGCCGCGACCGCTGCGAGCACCAGGATCCGTGGTCGCCAGGGCCCCTCCGGGCGCCGCCAGGGTGCGGCGAGCAGTGCCGCGACAAGGGCTGGCAGCGTCAACACGAGCAGGAACGGGTCGATGGGGCCGGCTTGGCCGCCGACGTTGTCGGGGTCACCGACGATGGGGATCGTGAGCAGGACGCCGGTAATGACAGCGAGCACCTGATACGCGTAGCCGGCACGTTCCGGCCGAACGAGCAACGCAACGAGCGCCGAGGCTCCGATCGCCACGAGCGCGACGGCTCCCACCGCGTGGACGGCTTCACCGGGATGCGCCGCCCCGTAGCGAGCTTCCACCGATGGAGCAGGATCGTCAGGTGCACCCTCAGTTCCCGACGCCACGACTCCCAGCACGTTGAGCGCGACGATCGAGAAGAACGCGAACAGCAGCACACCGATCGCGCCGACGACGCGGATCGCGAATCGCCGCCCTCGCGTGAGAGGTGCAGCAGTGTGCTTCATCGTTGAGATCCTTGCGGTGATCTTTGATTCAGTGTTGGCCCGCACGACGGGAGCGGCGCGGGCGATGGGCTGGGGTCGAGGATCAGGCCGCAGCGTTATGGACGACGTCGGACATGATGGTCACCGCATGTTCGAACCCGTCGACGGGGATGCGTTCGTCGTGTCCGTGGATCGTTGCGAGCAGCTCGGGCGGGAGCACGAGTGGTGTCCAGCCGTACGCGGCCGCTCCTCGTGCCCGGAAGAACCGCAGGTCGGTGATTCCCGGGCTCAGCGACACCGTGGGGAGGGCGGCCTCGGCGACCTGGGTCGATGCTGCGTGCAGGATGTCGAACAGCGGTCCTTTGCCGCTGACTGGGCCGTGTCCCTTGTGGGTGACGTTGGTGACGTGGCTGCCGCGCGCGCCGGCCTGCTGCTGCAGTGACGCAACGAACGCTGAGATGTCGGCGTCGGGGAGCAGTCGCGCGTCGAAGGAGGCCGTCGCTTCGCTGGGCACGACGTTGGACTTGTAGCCCGCGGCGACGGTCGTCGGCGTGATGGAATCCGATAGCAGGAGCCCGAGCGCGCCGGCCTCGCGGAGGCGCGCGGCCACAGCGCGGACCAGGACAGGACCTGTTGGGGAGGCGAGGCCCCGGAAGATCGCGGCCGTCGGGCCGGACGCGGCCGTCGCGAGCGTCGCGAACTGTTCGCGGATCACCGGGTGCAGGCGGGGTGTGCCGAAGCCGGCGGTCTGGTCGAGGGTGGCTGCGAGGTTGCGGATCGCCTGCTGGGTCGCGGGCAGTGCGCCGTGACCGGAGTCCCCGGTCGCGACGACGTCGAACCACAGCGCGGTCTTTTCTCCGAGCGCGACGGGCAGCACGGGACGGTCAAGTCCGGCATCGATTCCGTAGGCGCCCTCACCGATCACCTCCGGGGCGGGGCGTCGGTCACCGAAGCCGACGAGCTCCGGGTGGTCTTCGAGGAGCCAGCGGGCGCCTTCGTCGCCACCGGCCTCCTCGTCGCCGACCAGCGCGACGATCACCTCGCGATCGGGCGTGACGCCGGAGGCAGCCAGCTGCGCGGCCGCGACCGCATGCATCACCGTGATGCTCTTCATGTCCAGGGCCCCTCGGCCCCACACGAACCCGTCGACGAGCTCGGCGCCGAAGGGGTCACGCGTCCAGCGTTGCTCTTCGACGGGGACGACGTCGCTGTGGGACAGCAGCACGAGGGCCGGACGATCGGTCGGCCCCTCGACCCGTGCGACGAGGTTCGCGTGACCAGCCGGGGACGTGAGCACCTTGGTCCGCAGTCCCGCGTCCGCGAGGTAGGCGCCAACGAGGTCGGCGACGGTTGTGTGGTCACCCGAGGGGTTGACCGAGCGGGTTTGCAGGAGTTGACGGAGCAGCTCGACGGGTTCCATGTCTCGTGCCTTCCGATCCGATACCCCGCGGTGGGGGCGCTCGGGTGAAGGAAAGTCCCCGCGGTGTCCGGATGCTGTCCGGGTCCTGTCCCGGCGCGCGGCACGGCGGTCCAGGCGGGACACGACGCGGACAGCCGCATGTGCCACCGTGACGGTCCCCCACAGCACAGGAGGCCGCTATGAGCCGCTCACGACTGCTGCGGGCCGTGTCCGCGGCCGCCGTCATCGCCATCACCGTGTTCGCCCAGGTCGGGATGATCCTGGCGCCGTCGCAACTGGGCCGCAACCCGCTGCTGACCCTGGCGTTGCGACCGACGCCGGCGTTTCTGGTGCTGGTCGCTGATGTCGTGCCTGCCTTGACGGCGGTCCTGGTCGCTGCTGTTGGCCGGACGATGGTCGACATGGCCTACTTCGTCGCCGTCCGGCACGGCGCCGCACCGCTGCTGCGGCGCTTCGGGATCGGCAAGGAACTGACTGGCGGCCTGTCACGCACCACGGCGTCGCGCGGCCTGTTGGCGATCACCTTCGTCTGGTCGAGCAGCCCGATCATCGCCGCGCTCGGTCTCGGATCGACGCCGGCGTGGCTGTTTCTGGCGGTGACGGGTGCGGGCAACGTGGTGACGAGCACGGCTACGTCTTTTCGGGGCGGCGGCTGGGAACGTTCCTCGCCCCCGTCGATGCGTGGTTGTCGGCGTACGGGGTGTGGCTGACGGTGGTGTTGGCCGCTGCGGTGACGGTCGGTGTGTTCGCGAAGTACCGACGGCACCGGATCGCCTGACCCTTCACCCACTGCGTACCGGAGTCGCATATTCACGCGAACCCCAGAGGAGTATCGTCGAGTCCGCACGGCTTTCCGACCGGTTCACGCGGACGGGGAGAAGGACGTGGAGGTGCGACTGCTCGGGCCGTTCGAGCTCGTTGACCACGGCGAAATGCGGCCGGTGAAGGGCGCAAGTGAGCGCGCCGTGTTGGCACTGTTGGCGACCGCGCCGGGACGGGCGTTCACGAAGCAACACCTCATCGACGCCCTCTGGGGCGACGTCCCACCGGGCAACCCGCACAACGCACTGCACCTGCGGATCTCCAAGTTGCGCAGGACCGTCGGTGACGTCCTCGTCACCGTGCCGTACGGCTATCGGCTTGACATCGGGGATGACGACGTCGATTCCGCCCGGTTCTCGAGCCTGGTCCGGCAGCGGCGCTTCGCAGAGGCGCTGCAGCTGTGGCGCGGCGAACCCCTGGCCGAGTTCAGCGACCACGCCTGGGCGCGAGCCGAATCGGCACGCCTCAGCGAACTGCATGCGGTCGCGGTCGAGGAACGCGTCGATGAGCGCCTCGCCGCGGGCGAACACGCGGTGCTCGTCGCGGAGCTGGAGAGCTTGACAGCGGCAGCGCCGTTGCGCGAACGACTGCGCGCACAGCACATGGTGGCGCTGTACCGCTCAGGACGGTCCGCAGACGCGCTGGCGGTGTTCCACAACTTCCGACGTCTGCTCACCGACGAGCTCGGGGTCGAACCGTCGGCGGATCTGCGCGCCCTGGAGCTGCGGATCCTGCGCGACGATCCGTCGCTGGGCGGACCACCGGCACCGTCCGCAGTTGCAGGAAACCTCCCGTCGCTCCGGACCCCGCTGATCGGCCGGGAAGCACAGCTCGACCGACTCGTGCAGCAGGTTGGAGTAACCCCTTTGATCACGTTGACCGGTCCTGGCGGCGTCGGCAAGACGACGCTGGCCCAGGCGTTGGGGCGCGAATTGGCCGACACCTTCGAAGGGGGTATCTGGTTCGTTCCCTTGGCACCGCTGGACGACCCCCGCCGCGTCCCCGACGCCGTCGCAAGCGTGCTGCCCGTGGCGGATCCGGACAAGGGCTCCGCGCTGCAGCTGGTGTGTGCATGGCTCGGACCGCGCGCGGCCCTGCTGGTGCTCGACAACTGCGAGCACCTGGCTGACGCGACCGCGACCTTCGTCGACCAGCTGCTGCGCACGAGCGGGGAGCGTCTCCGGATCGTGGCGACCAGCCGAGAGGCGCTGGGCGTGTCCGGTGAGTGGCAGGTGCCCGTCCCGCCCCTGG
>DATHVN010000095.1 GCA_035461305.1 Euzebyales bacterium
GGCGCCGCCGACGTGGTCAAAGCCGAAGCCCAGCTGTCCGCCGACCTCGATCAGCTCGACGCGGCAGCCGGGGCACCGGATGGAATGCGTGACCGATGACCCGACGGAGCAGCGTCACCGTGTGTGACATCACAGCGGGTGACGAGCTGCGCGAGATTCCTACCCAACCATCTCGCGTCGGGAGGGGGGCGCGGTCGCGACCGGGGTTCGGCAGCCTTCAAGCAACCGTCCCGCCTCGGAAGGATCACGTGCATTGCTTGTGGCATCCGGCTCGCGCGCGATTGTTACCCAACAATCTACCGGAGTTCCGCAGTTGTGGTGGCGCGCTAGGCACGGAATTGGTGGGTTGACCTGCGGGAACGCCGAGAACACCCGGACACGGGTGTGTGCCTAGGCGCGGTGCCGGGCGGCTCAGCTGATGATCGTGGGCGCGACGTCGAGGAAGCGCGGTGGGGCGTCGACGTCCAGGGCGCGCAGGATCGCCTGCTGCCGGCTGGTGATGTCGGTGCGCTGGGCGACGGTGCCGGCGGTGCCGGTGAACTGGCCGACATGCAGGCGGTCGAGCTCGTGACGCAGGTTGCGCCAGGTGTCGGCGGTCTTGGTCTCGGCGACGCGGATCAACAACAGCGCCAGCCAGCACAGGACGACGTGCGCGCGGATGCGGTCTTCGAGCCGGTGGAACACCGGCCGCAACGCGAGGGTGGACTTCATGTCCCGCCAGCCGCGCTCGACCTCCAGCAGCTGCTTGTAGCCCAACGCGACGTCCTCGGCCGACAGCGTCGGATCCGACGTGCGCAGCAGGAACCTGCCGTCCAGCTTGGCCTCGGCCGCCACCGCGCTGCGGTCGATGCGTAGCTTGCCGCCCGGCGTGGTGCGCAGGAACCGGCGCAGCCCCGCGGGCAGTCTGGCCGCGACCGCGACGCGCTGTTGCGGGTCGAGGCGGTCGGTGTCGGCGATCTGTTCGGTCAGGCGGGCCAGCAGCTGGTCGCGGACGGTGGCGTCCCGCGTAGCCTGATCGGGGTTGTGACAGACGACGAACCGGTCGCGCATCACCCCGTCGTCGACGACGACTTCCTTGACGCGCAGGTTGCCGGCGACGGTGCGGTAGCGGCCCTGACGCGCCAACGCCGCCGCGGCTTCGTCGCTGTCGCCGCGCAGCTTCTCGCCGCAGATGTAGTGCCCGCCGGCACGCTGCAGGTAGCGGCGATTCTGCTCGGAGGCGAACCCGCGGTCGGTGACCCACACCACCCGCGACAGCTTCCACGCGCGCAGGTCGTCTTTGACCTCGCGGATCAACGGCGAATCGCCGGTGTCGCCCGGCCACGTCCACACCCGGATCGGGATCCCCGACCGGGTCACCGCCATCCCGACGATGATCTGCGGCAGATCGCCGCGGTGATCCTTGGACTTGCCGTAGCTGCGGAACCCCACCGACACCTGATCATCATCGCCGTCGGCGATGTCGGTCTCGAAGTAGGTGCTGGTGGTGTCGAAGAACAACAGGTCGACTTCGAGGTTGAGCAGATCCGCCGTCGCCCAGTACGTCTGCTCCGCCAGCTCGTCGGCGATCGCTAGCAGCCAGTCCATCGCCCGGTAGCACGCATCATCGCTGACCTGCTCGAGGCCGGGGATCCACGCGCGTTCGGTGACCCACTGCGTCGCCGCCAGCTTCGACGTCGGTTCCAACGCGCGGTTGGCCACCAGCGCGAAGATCACCCGCTCGACATCGGTGGCGAACCGTCGGCCCGCCGCCAGCTTCGACAGCGTCGCGGCGATGCCCAGCTGGCCCCACAGGCCATCCAGCGCCCACACCCCACCGAGGCGGCGAGCCGCGATGAACCCCAACGCCTCCACCGCCGCAGGCGCGTCCGCCGCGGTCGTGTCCGCACCGGCCGCGGGCGGCTCGTCGATGC
Source organism: Euzebyales bacterium (assembly GCA_035461305.1). Classification (NCBI taxonomy): domain Bacteria; kingdom Bacillati; phylum Actinomycetota; class Nitriliruptoria; order Euzebyales; species Euzebyales bacterium. Next base: position 1,914 of record DATHVN010000095.1, read on the forward strand.
CGAGGTAGCGGTTGATCGAGGCGACCAGCCGCGTCAGCGCGTCGCGGTCGAGGCGGTCTTCGCGGCCGAAGTTGTACAGCACCTTGGCCCTTGACCGGCGGGTGTCGACGTCCCACTCGTTGTGCGCCAACGCCACGTACCGCACGCGACTGCCGTCCTTGCGTGGTCGTGACGTCGTGGTCCGCAGATACATGACCAGCACACAACCACGATCACACTGCTATCGCAAGCACGTCAACCGAAATTACATGACTAGGCTGAGCGGCACCTCAGAGCACCCGCACCGCGCTGACCAGCACATATGCCGTCACACATGCCCACAACCGGCCTCCAACTGCGGAACTCCGTTCTGGAGTTCGACGAGAATCGCGGAGTCCGGCAGCGTCGACGCTCGGCCCTCCCGAGATTGCAGAAAGTGATCGACTCACCACGTACAGCCACGAACCTCGGGGTGCTCAACGTAGCCAACGTAGCCATTTGGCTACGTTGATGAAGGTCTCCAGAACACCAGGGGGTGCGGCTTCAGGCCGCAGACCTGCGGTTTTGCTTGGAGCTAAGTGGAATCGAACCCCTGAACTCTTCC
>DATHVN010000096.1 GCA_035461305.1 Euzebyales bacterium
CGCGTCTGCCATCCTCTGGTGCTCGAGCCGCCCCGCCAGCCTCATGACCGCGGGCGCGATCACCGGTGGAGGCCGGCGCGCGGTGACGACGATCGCCTCCTCGAGGCCGGCCGCGCCGGCCATCGTGTCACGCAGCATCTCGATCCACTGGGCCACCGCGTCGCTGCGGGCAGCCGCTGCGCGACGGCGTCCGGCGGACAGCACCCGCGGCACCGCGACGGTGCCGCACGCGGCGAGGGCCGCGAGCACCGGCCAGCCGGTGACCGCGAACGTGACCGCGGCGACGGCAGCGACGCCGAGCAGGCGATCGATCGGGATCCGCGTGCGCAGCCGGACGATGTCCGTCGCCGGTGGTGTCCCGCGCACGCCGGAGGCGATCAGCACCAGCCCGAGCCCCACGCCCGAGCCGAGGAGGGCGGCGAGCATACTCATGGCGACGTCCCCAGCAGCACATCCGTCGAAAGCCCCGCGCGCAGGAGGTCGGCACGCGTCGCGCTGCGCATCGGCGGCCCGTCCCCACTCAGCCCGGCCCCATCCGCGCCGGTGGTGTACAGCTCGTTCGCGGCGATGGTCTGCCCCTCCGCGCCGACGACCTCGAGCACCGTCTGGACCGTCCGGGCCCTTCGGCCGTCGGTCCGCGCGCCGGTGTCGCCGATGAACACCACGAAGTCGACGGCACTGGCGAACAGGTGCGCGCTCGCCTCGACCGGCAGGCCATACGGCGGCAGGAGGCCGTACATCAGCGCGCGGTCGAACACGTGGCGGGCGCTGGCCGCGTGGATCGTGCACATCGATCCGTCGCGGCCCTGGGTCATGGCCAGCAGCATCGGGACCAGCTCCGGCCCCCGCACCTCGCCGACCATCACGCGATCGGGGTTCATGCGCAGTCCCATGCGGACGAGCTGCTCCAGCTCGATCCCGCCCCGGCCCTCGATGTTGGCCTGGCGCACCTCCAACGCGACGACGTCCGGGTGCAGGTCGTCGAAGCGGTCGATGCTCAGCTCGAGGTTGTCCTCGACGGTGACCAGGCGCTCGGCCGGGTCGATCTCGTTGATCAGCGCACGCAGCAGGGTCGTCTTGCCCGCGCCGGTCGAACCGCAGACCACCAGGTTCTTGCGCGCACGGACGGCGCTGGCGAGCAGGTCCGCGAGCGGTCGCTCGAGCGTGCCGAGGGCGACGAGCTCGTCGAGGAACGACAGCTCGAAGCGGTGCCGGCGGATGCTGACGGACGGACGTCCGGAGACATCCCGGATCGCATGGAGGCGCGAGCCGTCGGGCAGCTGCAGGTTGAGCTCGGGCTCAGCGGCGTCGAAGCGTCGCTCGGTTCTGCCGATGCGCGCCGCGGCGAGGCGGATCAGCTCGATGAGCTCCGCGTCGCTGTCGGCGACGGGTGCGGAGCGCTCCCGCCGACCGTCGCGGTAGGTGACGAACGTACGGTCGCAGCCGTTGACGGCGATGTCGTTGATGCGTGGGTCGTCGAGCAGCGGCTGGAGGCGGCCGAGGCCGAAGAGGCGATCGTGGACGGCGCTCGCGACGGCGAGGTCCTCGTCGTCACCCGCCGGCGCAAGTCCGCGTCGCAGACGTGCCTGCGCCTCCCGCTCGAGCGCCGCGTTGATGAGCGCGTGGGCGTAGGATCGCTCGTCGTCGCGCGACATGCGCTCCTGCTGGCCGGTCGTGCGCTCGGACAGCTGGTCGGCCACCTCGCGCGTGATGCGCCGGATCAGCGCCGTGTCGGGGGTGCCGTCGGTCATGGGTGATCGGCGGGGACGGGGCGGTCGTGGACCTGCGGTTCGACGGCGAGGAGCCCGTCGACCATCGCGCGGACGCTGCGCAGCAGACGCGAGCGTGCGAGGCGTTGCTGCGTCGTCACGCCGTTGAGGGCGTCGGCGGTGCGCAGGTCCATCGGCAGGCGGGCCAGCACCGGGGCGCCTACTGCGTCGACGACCTCGTCGGTGCGATACGGACCGTCGTCGACGAGCACGAGCCGCGGTTCGAGGTGGGAGCGGCGCAGCGAACGCACGCGGTCGCGTGCCAGCGCGACGTCCTCGAGCCGCGGGCGCAGCAGGAGCAGCAGAGCGTCGGCATTGTGTGCGAGCGTCGACGTCGCCGACGAGGCGCGCAACCGCCCGCAGTCGATCAGCAGGTCGTCGCCGTCTGTGGTCAGGGCGGCCCACAGAGCGTCGCCACCCGCGTCGACCGACGCGCGCACCTGCTCCCCAGTCGACGGCGCGACGAGCAGGGCGACGCTGTCGCTCAGCGCCTGCGTGTGGTCGTCTACCGCTCCTGCGCCACGCAGCAGCGCTGCCACGGCGGTCACGAGCCCCGGTTCGAACCCGAGGCCGCGCCGTGCCGCCAGCACGCCCCCGTCGGGATCGAGCTCGGCGACGAGCAGGCGCCGGGCGGTGGGCCACACTGCCGCCATGGCGAGCATCGTGGTGGTCACCCCGGGTGCACCCTTGACCGAGCCGAGCGCGATCGCGGTCATCGTCCGGCCCGGTGCAGCAGCAGGCGGACCCGGTCCTGCGCGGCGGCGGCGGAGATGGCCGCTGCGGACCTGGCGTCGACCACGATGGACACCAGCCGGGTCGCGGCGCCGTCGACCATGGCCTCGGTGGACAGCACGACTGCGCGATCATCCAGCACGTCGCCCGCGCCGCCCGTGTCGACGACGCTGACGGTGTCGCCAGGTGCAATGGACGACGTCGGATAGCCGCCAGGTTCCAGCAGCAGGCCGATGGTGCGGCTGGTCGGACCGACGTCGACCGCGCCGGCGGCCACGAGCTCGGCGGTCAGCGCCGTGCCGGCCGGCAGCGACAGCAGCAGGGTCCGGCCCAGCAGGCGCTGGCGGTCGTCGGCCCGCACGACGCGGACCGCGGTGTCGGCGGACACCTGTGCGACGGCGAGGTCGGCGTCGGACAACACCGTCCCGCGTGCGACCGGTCTGGCCAGGACCAGCACGGCACGCGTGTCGGTGAGGTGCTGCGCGAGCACGCCGAAGGCCAGCGCGCAGCCGACGACCAGCAGCACGCCAGCCAACAGGGTCGGCACGTGGAACCGCCGCCTCGCCGGCGACAGCCGGATCCCGTCGGCGCGTGTGCGGTCCGGTCGGGTCGTCGTGGTCATGTGTGCCTCGTGCGGAGCACACCCGCGTCGTCGCTACGATCGGCCATGCTGCTGCTGCCCCCTCCGGTCCCCGCTGCACCCTGGTCCCTACCACCGGCTGCGATTGCAGCGCATTTCATATCAGATCATGGCGTGTGGTGGTTCATGTCCGATCGGGCAATGGCCGGTGTCGCTGCGCCATTCGGGAGCCTCCCGTGCGCCGTTGAGCACGCTGCACTGGGCCGCGGAGTGCCGCTCGTTACGACACAGTGGCGTCATGACGGACCGGGGGCGCGACGATCGGCAGACGGTCGTGGTCACCGACGACACGCTGGGCCGGGTCACCGTGCGGCGTGACGCCACCCGTCCCTCGGTCCGCATGCTGCAGGTCGACGGTCACGCGTACGGCGCAGTCGACCTGCACGACCTCAGGAGCCTCGAGCTCGAGTACCTGGTGCTGCTCGGCGCCGTGATCGAGGCGCTGCTGCCCGCCGGTCCGTGTGCCCTGCTCCACCTCGGCGGTGGCGCGTTCGCGCTCCCGCGGGCGCTGGCGGTCCGGCGGCCTGAGCTGCACCAGACCGTCGTCGAGTCCTCGGCCGCCGTGATCGGGCTCGCCGAGCGGGAGCTCGGCCTGGAGTCCTCGCCGCGCCTGGTGGTCCACCACGACGACGCGCGCCACGCCGTGGAGCGCATGCCGACCGGGTCAGCCGATCTGGTCGTCGGTGACGCGTTCGTGGGACGCGAGACCCCGGCGCACCTGGCCACCGCAGAGTTCGTCGCCGAGGTTGCCCGCGTCCTGCGGCCCCGTGGCGCCTACGTGGTGAACCTGACCGACGGGCCGCCGTGGTCGATCGTCGGAGCCCAGGCGGCGACGATCCGCACCGCGCTTCCCCACGTCCTGGCGGTCGGGCAGCCTGCCGTCGCCGACCTGCGCGCTCGCGGCAACATGCTGCTGGTCGCGTCTCGTCGCCCCCTGCATCGCGGCGGCCTGCAGTGGCGGGTCCGCCAGGCGCCACGCACGATCGAGTTCCTGTCGGCTGCGCGGCTGACCGCGCTCGCGTCGGTCGCCCGGCCTCGCCAAGACGCCGACCTGTGACCTCCAGGCGCCGGTGTCCCCGGTGCGTGTCCCCGGTGCGGTGTCCCCGACCACCGACCACGGTGACGCGACCGGCGCAGAACTCACCGCCGACCGCCACGTCCGGGTCCCGCTCGATCAGCACCATGACCCGTCCGTCGCAGCGGGCGCACATGCGGGTGGCCAGCCCGGCGATCCCGCCACCTACGGTGACCGTCCGTCCCGGCGCCATGCCCGATCTCTTCGCTTCTGGGACTGTTGACGGTACGTGCCCGACACCCTGTGCTCGTCGTCTATGGTGCCTGCATGGAGCAGTCGAACAGACGCATGCTGGTCGCCGGCGGTGTCGCCGGGATGCTCGCGCTCCTGCGGCGGCGTAGGAGGAAGCGTAAGCGGACGCAGGACCACGGCTGCGCGTCCGGGGCGTTGATGTGGCCCGACGCGCCGGCGTGGGACGCCGACGGCGTCATGACCAACGTCGACGACTTCAACGCGTTCGTCTCGGCTGAGCGACCGTGCTACCGACACTACCCCGAGTCCGCGGCGCAGGCCGTGCTCGGCATGGACCCGACCGGGGCGAGCCCGCAGCCGCCGTTCGTGCTGCGCTACGGGCCCGCGGCGGGCTCCGGCGAGACCGACGTCGTGATCACCGTCGAGAGCATCGGGGACGACTCGGTAGAGGCGACGCGCTACCACCTGACGTTCGCCGACGAGATGGTGCTCGACGGCACGCCGGGCGTGCACCGGCTCGTCGCGGGGCTCAGGGAGTTCCGCTGCCACGAGGGCCGCGGCCACACCGAGTGGGGCCCTTCGCTCTGCCTGTAGGAATCAACCGCGGGCGATGATCGGCAAGGTCACCCGCGAGGTGGCCGCGGTCGTGGTGGACCATGGTGACGGCGGTGACCAGCTCCTCGGGCCCGTTGTGGCGATCACGCCGGCGGTGAGGTCGAGGCCGTCGGCGCCCGAGAACGCACCGTAGTCCCGGCCCACGAACGCGCCGTGCACACTGTGCGACCACGGACCGATCACGAGCCGTTGCAGCGCCCGCGCCCGCGGGGGGCCACCCGGGCGCGCATGCCGGTGTAGTTGTCGAGCGTCCCACCCAGGAACAGGTCGTACCAGCCGCCGACGTTGCAGGCCGGCGCCGTGATCAGGTGATGGTGGTCGCGGCGCGATCGCCCGCCAGTGGTCGTCGCGGTCGGGG